>CALMSQ010000031.1:0-6839 GCA_937872345.1 uncultured Burkholderiales bacterium
GCATATGCGCAGTTCGGTTCCCGTCAACGGACGACCGACGCCGGTCAGCCGCACGCGATCGGGATCGTCGATCGCCGCGCTCGCGAGCGAGCCGTAGTCCGACGCTCCGTACCCCTGGATCACCTTCGCGCCGAGGATCCGCTCGACTTCGGCCGCGATTCCCGGCGCCAGGATCGCTCCGAAGCTTGTAACGACTCGCAGCGAGGACAGGTCGTGCCGGCGCAATCCGTCGTAGGCGAGCAGTCGATGCAACAGCGTCGGCACGAATACCGCACAGGTTGCCCTCTCAGATTCGATCAGGCGACACGCCAATTGGGGATCGAAATGATCGACCAGCACGATGCGCGCGCCGACCTGCGGCGCTGTGTGATGCACGAGCAAATCGCAGTTGCCGGCAAAGATCGAGACCATGCCAACCACGACGTCGTTATGCGTGAGCTGCAGTCGATCGATATAGACACGGCCCGACGCGTTTCGTGCGCACGCGGTGTGCTCGACGAAACGGGGTATTCCAGTGGTGCCGCTGGTCGTGATGATCGCGGCGTATTCGTACGGCTGTAGGCGCCTGCCGTCGAGGACGCGACCGGCTTCTGTCGCCGAATAGGGAACGTCGAGCCACGACTCGATGTCGCATGCGCCGGGTATCGAAGAGCCGCCAATGGAAAACAATGCGAACGACTCCCGCGCTCCCGCGCGGTAGACGTTCGCCAAGTCCTGCGCGCGCGCTCTTTCGGAGAGAACGGCGCCGGCCAATGGCAGGCGCTCGGTGATCGCACCGACTTCGGCGCGCGAGAACGTGGGAGGCACGAGCAGCGCGACGACGCCAGCCTTTTCAGCGGCGAGTCGAAGCAGCATGAGTGCAGCCGAGTTGGGTGCCTGCAGCGCGATCACGTCGTTGCGGCGCAGTCCGCACGACACCAGCCCCATGGCGAGCTTGTGAATGGCCTCGACCGCCGTTTTCCAGGTGTATCGTTGTGCACCGAACACCAGCGCATCGCGATGCGGATCGCGTAACGCATTCGACTCCCAGAAATCGACCGGGTATGCGCCGTTCCAGTGTCCGTCGCGCTCGTATCCGGCGACCAGTTGCTGCGTATAACGCTGGACGCGTGCCAAGGTAACCCTCGCCCGACGATTACACTTCGAGCGCGAGACGGAACGCTTGTGAAACGCTCTCGATCGCGTGCATCGCGTGCTCCGGATTGCCGATCAACTCGATCCTCGGGGCGACCTTCGCCGCCGTCAGCTCGTCGTGCAGGCGCGTGTTCGGCTTCAGCCCGGTGGCCAGGAACACTGTGTCAGCGGGAACGATTGTTTTCTCGTTTCCCTGCAGTACGACCACGCCCTCGGTAGTGATTTCCTGTGCGACGGCGTTGTTGAGGATTTCGACGCCGGCGATCGACGCTTCCTTGGCGAGCACCCATCGAGTGGAGCCCCCCACCGACCCGCCAAGGCGGCGCTGGCGGCTCACCAGCGTCACACGATGCCCCTTGCGATCGACGATCGCGCGGTCGTTGTCGGTGAAGGCCTCGTAGTCCTCGAGGAACTCGACGACCTCCGGACGTATTTCCCAGCGCTTCGCCAGGAACGGCGCGATCTCCACGCCGATGCCGCCGCCGCCGATGATTACGACCCGCTCGCCAATCGGAACACGGCCCTCGAGCGCAGCGGTCGCCGGGTGCACGTGCGGAAGATCCGAGCCGGGCAGCGTCGAATCGACGGGTTCGCTGCCGGGCGACACGGCGATGAGATCCGCCTTCATCGCACGCAGCCATTCGGGCGTCGCCTCGGTACCCATCCGGAACGCCACGCCGGCTTTCATGCACTGCCGGACGAGCCATTCGAGAAACGCGAACAGCTGCTCTCTTCCCGGCGGAGCCGATGCGTGATGCCACATGCCCCCGAGGTGCGATTTGCGCTCCACGAGAGTAACGTCGTGTCCTCGCTCGGCGCTGGTGAGCGCGAACTGCAGGCCGGCCACGCCGCCTCCGACGACGACCACCCGCCGCCTGGAGCGCGCCGGCGGAATCGGTTCCACCTCGGAGACCACGCCTTCGCGCGGATTGACCAGACAGCGCACCGGCTTGTTGTGGATGACTGCGATGTCCATGCATTCATTGCATGCGATGCAATACCGGATATCCGAGAAACGCCCTTCGCGAGTCTTCAGCGGCCAGTCGGCATCGGCCAGCGACTGCCGTCCGAGGCTCACCATGTCGGCCCAGCCGAGGCGCAACAGGCGCTCGGCCTCCATCGGGTCGTTGTTGCGGTTGGATGCGGCGACTGCGGCGGACTGCAGGACGCGCTTCACCTCGCGCGCCAGGTAGGCGTAGGCGCCTTGGGGCACGTTCGGCGTCAACTGCGGAACGGAAGTCGCGTGTCCGCCCCCGGTCACGTTGAAGAAACACACGCCTGCGCGTTCGAGCGCCAGCGCATTGAACTGCGCGCCCTCGATGCCATAGCCACCGGGCAGGAACTCGCTGCCGTGCAGGCGATAGAAGACCGGGAAGTCGTCGCCAAGCGCCTTCTTGATGCCGCGCACCGTCTCGACCGCGAAGCGGATCCGGTTCTCCTGCGTGCCGCCCCATCGATCGATGCGGTCGTTGAACACGCGCGAGGTGAACAGGCTGTGACCGCTGCCGCCGACGCCGAGGATGTCGATCGCCATGAAGCCCGCCCGGGCGGCCCGCTTCGACGCGGCGACGACTGCGTCGATCATCTCCTCGACCTGGTCGGCCGGGATCTCGGCGAGGCTCGGACGGTCAGTCGCCTTCTCGCGGTGCAGGCGGCTGACGTGAAACAGCCGTCGGACGCCGATCTGCGCGTACGGGACCGCCCCATGGCGCTTGATCTGCGTGACCAGCCGCGCGTAGCGCTGGACGTGCCGATCGCTTTCCAGAAAAAGCTCGTGCGGACTACCGGCATGGTCGACGAAAAAGGCATCGATGACGCCCACGCCCATCAGGCCGAAACCGCCCTTGGCCCGCGCGACGTAGAAGTCAATTCCCCGGTCCGTGATCCCCTCTTGCATCGAGCCGAGGTTGGCATGCATGGGCGGCATGGTCAGCCGGTTCGGCACGCGAAGGCCGCCGAGTGTGATGGGTTCGAACAGCAGTGGCGTCAGCATTCTCGATCCGAAGGTTTCGTTGCGTGTCGCAATAATTGCGTTTCGCTAGCGTATGTCGACTAGAATGTCGTGTCAACAGGGATTCCGGCCGAAAACACCATGCAACCGAACACTTCGGGCAGCCGCCTCGACTGCATCATTCCGCTGGAGGAGCGCTTCACCTACCGGTTCGCCGTGATCGCGAACCGGATGGGCTCGGTGCTGGCACCGTCACACGAGCGCTACGGGCTTTCCGTGGCCACATGACGCGTGCTGGCGGTGATCGGACGCTACCAGCCGCTATCGGCAAAGGAACTGGCACGCCGTACGTCGACCGATCCCTTTCGCGTAACGAGGGCGCTGATCCTGCTCGATGAGAAGGGACTCGTGAGCCGGCAGGCCGATTCTCAGGACCGTAGACGCGTCAGTCTTCGCCTCACTGCATTTGGAAAAAAGGTTCACGACGAGATCGCAACGGCGCTGAGTGCGATGGAGCAGTCGTCCCTCAACGCGCTGAGCGCCCGTGAACGGGCCATGCTCTTTCGACTGATCGACAAGCTCGACCGGCACATTGGTGCGTGCCTGGAGGTTGGCGTAAGCTCCCCTGACCGGTAGACATTCGGAAGTGGACTTTTCTGGCAGGATTTGCTGTCGGGGGAAGTCCGATGAAGAAGACGAAGTTCAGCGAATCGCAGATCGTGGCGATTCTTCAGGAAGGCGAGGCAGGGCTGCCGGTCGCGCAGATCCTCAGGAAGTACGGGATCAGCCAGGCCACGTACTACAACTGGAAATCGAAGTACGGCGGCGCGTCGGTGGCCGAGCTCAAGCGCCTGAAGGAGCTCGAGGTCGAGAACGCCAAGCTCAAGCGGATGTACGCCGACCTGGCCCTGGAGAACGCAGCGATCAAGGACGTGCTGGGTCGAAAGCTCTGACGCCGTCCGCCAAGCGCGAAGCGATCCGGATCATGACCGAGGAGCACGGGGTCTCGGTGAAGCGCGCTTGCCAGGCAGCCCGGCTCTCGCGGGCGGCGTACTACAGGCCGGAGACAGACCGAGGGGCGCGCGACCGCGAGGTGATCGAGGCGTTGAACGAGATCGTCTCGAAGGAGCTGCGCTGGGGGTTCTGGAAGTGCTTCGATCGGCTGCGCCAGCTGGGCAAGCCGTGGAACCACAAGCGGGTGCACAGGGTGTACTGCCAGATGAGGCTGAACCAGAAGCGACGCACGAAGCGGCGGCTGCCAACCAGGCCGAGGCAACCGCTGATGGCGACCCAGACGATCAACGCGGTGTGGGCGCTGGACTTCATGCACGACACGCTCTACAGCGGCCGCACGTTCCGAACGCTCAACGTGATCGACGAAGCCGACCGCGGTTGCCTGGGGATCGATCTGTCGACGAGCATCCCGGCGGCACGGGTGATCCGCTTCGTGGAGCAGCTGATCGAGATCCACGGCAAGCCGGCGGCGATTCGCTGCGACAACGGCCCGGAGCTCACCAGCTACGACTTCACCGAGTGGTGCAAGGCGAAGGACATCGAGTTGCGCTTCATCCAGCCCGGCAAGCCCGACCAGAACGCGTTCATCGAGCGCTTCAACCGCACCTACCGCGAGGAGGTGCTCAATGCCTACCTGTTCGACTCGATCAGTGAGGTGCGGGAGATCACCGACGACTGGCTGGGCCGGTACAACGAGATCAGGCCGCACGACGCGCTGGGAAGCCTGCCGCCAGCGCGCTACCGCGAGCGTCTGCTCGCAGCGGAAATTCCACTTTAGAAGTGTCTACTTGACGGGGGAGCTTACGGGAGCAGCTGAAGTCCAACCCGAGGTTCGCGCGCCTCGTCAGCCTGGCGATGGCCAGGGGCTGCAAGGAGTCGGACGATACACCGACCCCGTCGCCGCTACGGATGCCACCCGGCATGTCGCCCATGGGTCGCTGATCCCTGGGGTTCGCGGCGCGCGACCGGGCGCTGCCGCGGGCGCCGGCCGGCAGATGGATGACCGCAGTTGACCGGGCTTCGAGGAGGTTTGCATGGAGGGAAGAAGGAACGTCGGATGGGGATTCGTGTTCCTCGGCCTGTTCATGGCCTCGGGTTTCTTTCTCGGCTACATGCACGACATCGCGCCGCAGAAAGAGCAGTGGATCGCGCAATACGCGAGCGGCACGCACTTCGAGATCCGCGTCGCCCACGCGCACGGCGCGCTGTTCGGCCTGATCAACGTCGCGGCCGGCCTTGCGCTTCTCGGGCTGCCGATCCCGTCTCGCCGAGCGCGCTGGATCTCCCGGCTCGCACTCGCCGGCCTGCTCATGCCGATCGGCGTGCTGCTGCACGCGCTCTTCGCCGTGCCGCCGCTGCTGGTCTTTCTCGGCGGCGCGGCGATGATCGTCGCCACGCTGTGGCTGGGTCGGGAGGCGCTGCGGCTTCGCTCGGGGGCGGGACCCGGTCGTGGCGCGTGACGCTGAACCAGGTCAGGGCGCTGGCGCGTTCAGCCTGAGCGGCAACTCCGCCTGCGCCAGCACCTTGCCGCTGCGCGCGTCGCGCAACCTCAGTTCGACCACGTCCGAATAGCTTCCCGGATCGGAACTCTCGTAGTCGTCGTGCCGAACGATGGCCGTGATCGTGGCCGTGACGAGTTGCGAGCCCTGGCCCACTCCGGCGCCGGGCGCGAATTCGAGCGAGTACGCGATCGCGTCGTCGCCGTCCGGCCCCTGCAACTGGCGCGTCGCCGTGCCGCCGTCGAAGTGCCGGCCCGCGTCCACTTCGAACCGGTAAGGGGTGGTGCGGGTGCAGCGAAACTGCACGGTCAGCGACGTCGACGCGTAGCCTGCCAGGGGCTGGAGCACGGGGGGTAGCGTGCCCTCGGGCACATCGACGAACCGGCACGAATCGATGACGGTCGCGGAGACGCTGGTGCTTCCTGTGCTGCCGGCCCGGGCAGGTGCGGGCAGCGCGACGGCTGCCGCCAGGGCGAGCAAGGCGACGTTCGCGCCGATGCGCCACGTCGAGAGGTGACGCCGCGCGCTGGCCCGAATCAGGCGACGGGGCGCTCCCGGGTGCTGCCCAAATGCGACTGCCGATCCGTGCATCGCCGTCCGACCCCTGTCTGACCTGGTTGGCGTGCCTCGAGCTCGTCGCGCGAGGCAAGGACTGTCGACGGCAAACGGCGGGCGAAAGCACCCATGGCCCCGGGACGAACGTGTCCTCGGGGGCAACCCGGCTACCCTTCCCGAGCACGTCGGGGATGGGGTCCGTGGCTTTGCGTCCGCGGCTTCCACCGCGTTTGCCGAGTTGCCTTTGTATCATCTCCGATAGATCTTTGCATGTGCGATATGGCACGGCCCGCGCCGATCGCGGCGCCGCGTCTTTTCTTCGACATGACGCTCTGACATGATGTCCGCGCGGCATTCGGCCGCAGCGGGATCTGCAACCGGGCAGGAGGGCGCTTCGCGATGGCCCGCATCCGCGACGTCGTCGTGATCGGCGCAGGGCCGGCGGGCGCTGGCACGGCGGCGCGCCTGCATCAGCGCGGCGTGCGCGACGTGCTCGTGCTCGATCGGGCGCGTTTCCCGCGCGACAAGCCCTGCGGGGGCGGGCTGACCGGCCGCGCGGCGGACGCGCTCGACGAACTGGGGCTGCGGCTCGCTGTGCCGCACGCGCCATCGGGGGTGGCTCGCGTGCGCTTCGGGACCTTCGAGCGGGCCGTCGCCCTGGCGCGCCCGGTCAACGTGATCCGCCG
>CALMSQ010000032.1:0-9171 GCA_937872345.1 uncultured Burkholderiales bacterium
ATGACCGCGACGCAGGTCGCGCCGGTGCTGTCGCGCACGGTTGCGCAACTCGACGTGTCGCCATGGGTCGTCTTCATTGCGATCAACCTGCTTCTGGTCTTCCTCGGCTGCTTCATGGAGACGCTGTCGATCATCGTGATCACGACCCCGATCCTGATCCCGATCATCACGGCGTTCGGATGGGACCTGATCTGGTTCGGCATCATCCTGACGATCAACATGGAGATGGCGCTGATCACGCCGCCCGTGGGCCTGAACCTGTTCGTCGTACAGGGCGTGGTGCGCGACGTCAGCCTCGAGCGGATCATCGTCGGAGCCCTTCCCTACGTGCTCATCATGCTGGTCGTGCTGGCGCTGGTCGCGATCTTCCCCGGGCTCGCGACGGGCCTGATCGGCAGCGTCCGGTAGGCGGCGCGCCAGTGCCTCTCACGTCGGCATCGTTCGTCGTCGTCGCGATGCTCGTCGCGCAGACGATCGTCTCGATGGGGACGTTGACGCTGCCGTCCATCGCGCCGGCGCTCGCCCGGGCATTCGAGGTCGATGCCTCCGCGATCGGCTACCAGATCAGCATCGTCTACGCAGGCGCCATGGCCAGTGCTGCCCTGGGCGGAAGCGTCGTGCAGCGGATCGGTGCCGGCCGCACGACGCAGACGGCGCTCCTGGCCATCGCGGCCGGCATGGCGCTGGGCACCTCGGCCAGTATCGCGACGCTGATGATCGCATCGCTGCTGATCGGCCTCGGCTACGGCTTGTCGAACCCGGCCGCAGCCGAACTGCTCGTCCGGTACACCCCGGCCAGCCGCAGAAACCTGATCTTCTCGCTGAAGCAGACCGGTGTTCCGCTCGGCGGCATGGCCGCGGCCATGGTCGCTCCGGGCATCGCGTCGACCTTCGGCTGGCGCGCCGCGCTGCTGCTCGTCACCGCACTGGCCATCGCCATGGTCGTCCTGCTCCAGTTTCCCCGCGGCCGCTGGGACCAGCGCAGCGGCAGGCCGCTGCCACTGTCCTGGGCGCAGGTCTTCGACGGCATCTCGCTGATCTGGCGCGAGCCCCCGCTTCGCTACCTGTCGCTGATGGCCCTGTGCTTCGCCGGTGTCCAGTTGTGCCTGATGACCTTCACGGTGACGCTGCTGGTCGCCGAGTCGGGATACTCGCTGGTGCAGGCAGGCCTGGTCCTGTCGGTCGTCCAGCTCGCCGGCGCCGTCGGCCGCATCGTCTGGGGATGGGCGGCCGATCGCACGCGATCGAGCACGTCGGTGCTGATCGCGCTCGGCGCGATCATGCTGGTGGCGAACCTGGCGGTCACGCGGATCGACGCCGGGTGGAGCGCCGCCTGGATTCTCTTCGTATTCGTGGCCATGGGCTCGACCGCGATCGGCTGGAATGGCGTGTTCCTCGCGGAGGTCGCCCGGCTGGCCTCCACCAGCCATGCGAGCACGGCGA
Source organism: uncultured Burkholderiales bacterium (assembly GCA_937872345.1). Lineage (GTDB taxonomy): Bacteria > Pseudomonadota > Gammaproteobacteria > Burkholderiales > Burkholderiaceae_E > Zeimonas. The sequence goes on from CALMSQ010000032.1 coordinate 1,444, forward strand.
CCGGTGGAGCGCTGTTCTTCACGTTCGCAGGCGTCCTGCTTGGCCCCTCGGCCTTCGCGGCCGTGTACGGGCACCTGCAGAGCTACACCGGGACGTTCGTCGTCGCCGCCATTCTCGCGGCCATCGGCATCGGGCTCGCCGCACTGTCGCGCGCATGCCGCACCCCGCCGCGCAGCTAGGAAATCATCGGCCACAGCGTCGCGGCCAGCAGCGCGGCCATCGTCAGGTTGATCCGCCTCGATCGCACCGGATCCGCCAGGAATTTCCGCAGCGCGACGCCGAACGCGGCCCAGACCGAAACCGTCGGCAGGTTGACGGCCGCGAAGACAATGCAGATCGACGCGATCGACAGCAGCGGCGCATCGGGATTCGTATAGACCGCCATCGTCGCGAGCGCGACGACCCAGGCCTTCGGATTGATCCACTGGAACACGGCCGATTCGCCTAAGGTCAGCGGTCGTCCCCCGATCTTCCCGTCGGCGCCCGTCGCGCCCGAGGTCGCGATGCGCCAGGCGAGATAGAGCAGATAGGCGCCACCCGCGATTTTCAAGCCGAGATGCAACGACGGAAACGCCGACAGCAGGGCGCCGAGTCCGAGTCCCACGCCGAGCAGCAGCGACGTGAAGCCCAGCGTGATGCCGAGCACCTGCGGAATCGTGGGCAGGAACCCGAAGTTCGCGCCCGAGGCGAGCAACATCAGGTTGCTGGGTCCCGGCGTGATCGACGTGACCATCGCGAAGACGGCCAGTGCAAGCAAGGCATCCCAGGACGCGATCATCGTCGTGCTCCTCGAGCGGCGTGGTGCGGGCATCCCCACGCGACGAAGTCTGGCCCGGTCCGGAGCCTTCGGCCATTGGCCGGATTGTCATTTTTGATATCGTTCCTGCCATGAAACTGCGCGTGCTCGCCCTGGACGGCGTCTTCGACACCGGCTTGTCCGCGGTGCTCGACGTGTTCGCGACGGCCAACGAACTCGCGGCGACTTTCGCGCGCGACGTTCCGCCGTTCGAGGTCGGGGTCGTCGGCATGCGGCGCAGGGTACACACCGCGCACGGGTTCGCCGTGCCCCTGGGCGGCGCCGTCGGGTCGGGTCCGGAAGACTGGATGGTGATCCCCGCGCTCGGCTACAAGATGCCGGACTCGCTCGTGCCGGCGCTGGGCCGCGCAGACGTGCGCGACGCCGCCGCCGCCCTGCGCGAGCGTGCCGCCTCCGGGGCCCGGATCGCCGCCGCCTGCATCGGCACTTTCGTGCTTGCGGAGTCGGGCCTGCTCGACGGGCAGAAGGCCACCACCACCTGGTGGCTCGCGCCCCTCTTCCGCCAGCGCTATCCGTCGGTGCAACTCGAGGATGCGCGGATGCTGGTCAGGTCGGGATCGTTCGTGACGGCCGGGGCTGCGCTCGGCCACGTCGACATGGCGCTCTGGCTGGTGCGGCAGGCGAGTCCGGAGCTGGCCAACCTGGTCGCGCACTACCTGATCGTCGACCGTCGCCCCGCGCAGTCCGCCTACGTCGTCGCCGACCACCTCGCGCATGCCGACCCGCTCGTGGAGCGCTTCGAGCACTGGGCGCGCGGCCGGCTCGACGAGGGCTTTTCGCTCGACGACGCGGCGCGTGCCGTAGGTACCAGCAAGCGCACGCTGGCGCGTCGCATGCGCCAGGTGCTCGACAAGAGCCCGCTGTCGTACTTCCAGGACCTGCGCGTCGAGCGTGCCGTGCACCTGCTCAGGACCACCCATCGCAGCCTGGACCAGATCGCCGCTGCCGTGGGCTACGCCGACGGCGTCACGCTGCGTACCCTGCTGCGCCGGCGGATCGGCCGAAGCGCGCGCGAGATCCGGGCGAGCGGTTGACGCGGCGACTCGATTCGCGGCCTAGAAGCCCACCGACAGGCCGACCAGCGCCTCGCCCTGCGTGAACGTGTCACCCCGGATCGAGACGACACAGCCCCCCGAGCAGAACAGGCTCCCCTGGCTGTCGACGAGGGTGACGTAGCCTCGGGCCTCGATGCGCAGCGCGACGCGAGGAGCGACGGGCCATTGGTAACCGACGCCGACGCCCAGCGACGGGCGCCACGCGCTCGAATAGCCGCTGACAGTCGGGCTGAAGAGCGTCGCGCCGACGCCGCCGACCACGTAGGGCCCCCTGCCGATCGGCCCGTCGAAGAAATTCGTGCCGCCCAGGTGCACGTAGGTCACCGAGAACGAGCGGCCGTCCAGGCCCGAAGCAGGCGTCGCCGGCTGTGCGCCGACCGCGAACTTCGATGCCTGGTGCCCGACGAAGAGCTGGAGTTGCCGGTTCGCGTCGAGCGGCAAGTCGAGGCTTGCGGACACGGCGCCGGAGTCCCTCACGTCGATCGACTGCCCGGTCGTCGAGTCGGTGAAGCTGCCGCCGCCGCGAAAGCCGCCATACAGGGTCAACGCACCGCCGTCGGCGAAGGCTGCGGCAGGCAGCACCGACAGCGCGGCGGGGAAGAGAATCGAGGCACGCATCGGTGGTCTCCCGGGCGTAGCGGAGATCGGCCCCCTCCGGTGGGGCAAGACCAGCCGATCATAGGCAGCCCGCGTGCACCCTGCAGATCGAGCGGCGCTCGCCGGTCGGCGGCCGCCGCTCGCCGGTCGGCGGCCGCCGCTCGCCGCGGGATCGCTCGCGCCGCCGTGTCGCTCGCGCTGCGGGCCCTTGCCAGGCGCGCGGCCGCGCCAGTCACCATTCGGCCAAGCCCGTCCTCTTGCCTCGCCGCCACGGCGCGCGAACCATTCCAAGCCCCGCGAACCCCAGCCCCATCAGCGCAAGCACCGACGGCTCCGGCACGACGGCCAGGTTGCCATACATGTAGTCGTACGCCGCCGTGCCGTAGCGCGCCGAACTTCCGTCCCAGTATCTTGAGACCAAGGCATAGACGTCGACAGTGAACGTGTAGGTCGTATCGACGGCGAGGAGTTCGGAATCGCGGCCGTAGAAGAAGGTGGAGAGCGCCCTGCCGTCGTCGTCGAGCCCGTCGAGGTCGGCTTCGAGGATCTGCGGCTTGTCGTTGCCGATCCACAGGCCGGTGCCGGACACGTAGGACCTCAGGTAGAGCAGCACGTAATCGCCCCCGGTCGATCCGGGTGCGGGTACATGCCCTTGCGTCTCCGGATAGGCGGTCACGCTCGCGAAACCCCCTGCCGTCGCGACGACCTGGGCGACCGGGATCTCCGACGCCTCGGTCCTGTGGATCTGGAAGTCGGCGCTGATCCGCGTGACATGCGCCGCCATGCGCCGCTCCCCTGGCCCGCCCGAAGTGACGACCGTCGTCGATCCGTCGCGAAGCATCAGCGTGTTGTCGCCGAGGTTGAAGTAGCTCGTCGGCACGACCGAGCTCGTCGAGCCGGCGGCAGTGTCGATCCGGTCGAAGTACCAGCTCGCGGAGGCCGCCGTGCCGCCGATCCAGTCGATCACGTAGGCGCTTGCAAGCGGAGGATGGGCAGCCGCCAGCAGAATCGCGGCGAGCAAGCCTCGCCGCACTGACACGGCCGCACGCGCTCGAAGCGCCGCGCCCGCTGCGGCCGCTGCAGTCGCCTTCATCGCCTTCATCGTCTTCATCGCCCTTCCCTCCCGCAGTGAACGCCCCGATGCGCCGGATCGCGGGGCGACCCCTGTCGCCCGCGAAAACGCGTTCCGCGACTGCATTGGAAATCGTTCCGGGCCGGGCGATTTGCCGCAGGTCAAGGCCGCGTCACCGGATCGGCGTAAAAACACTCCATCCGCAGCTGTCGATGAGGAAACGCAGCGTGCTCGCGTCCCCGCGGCAGCTACCGACCCGACCGAACTGGAGGCTTCGATGAAACGCGCACTTCGGCTGCTGCTGCCCGTGCTGGCCGGCCTCGTTACGTCGGTCCCGGCGCTTGCCGCGCCGCAAACGCTGTATTTCAGCTACGACGTGCTGACCGTCCACGACTATGCCGCCGGCACGACGACGTCGCCCGGCGGCACCTATTCGGGCTGGGTCACCTGGGACACCGCGGTCGCCGAATCGAGCTTCGACAGCGGGCCCTCCGGGGTGCCTCTGCAGGCGATCGCCGAGTCGATATCCGGGTGCCTGCAATTGCTCAGCGGATCGTGCGTGCCGGGCGCCGACTTCGGCGGCGGCACGCCAGTCGTCACCGCCTACTCGGTCGCGAGCCCGCTGGGCGTGCTGGCGCCGTTCGTGGGCTGGTCGGGAATGGATTACTCCAAGAGGGAGAACTCCGGATTCGCCGGTACCTACGGGTACGACGTGTCGAGGAACCAGCAGCAGCAGCTGACGGGCTGCACCGACTGCGGGGACTTCGTCGAGGCCGGCCGGACTTTCGCCCTGTACCCCGGCGCCTTCACCAGCGCGATCTTCGGCGGCGCCTACAACGAGCTGGACCGCGCGCCCGACGTGTCGGCGATCCCGAGCATCTTCCCGATGAACGTGTTTCTCGATTCCTACGCGTTCTTCATGAACTGCACGCCGAGTTGCGAGGCGACGTACGCGCCCGGCTCGTACAACGTCTACGGCTCGCTGAAGAGCGCCTACCTCGTGCCCGGCGCCCACGTCCCGGAGCCCGCCACGGTGTCGATCCTCGGGCTCGGCCTGGCCGGCCTCGCGTTGGGCCGCCGCCGGCGCGCACGGTAGGTGTCGGTGCCGCTGTGGCGGACCTCGCGGCCTCAGGCCGAGGGCCAGCGCTCGAGCAGCGGCCGCACCAGCGCGCGGGCGTCGACGCGCGCGCCGATGTGCGCGAGCGTGAGGAACGAGCCGACCAGCTTGCGGTGCAGGAACATCGTCTGCGGCGGCGGTACCCGCAGCAGACCCTGCCGGAACCCGAGGTCGAAGCCCACCGCGCGCGAGCGCGACGGCAGGTCGGAGGCCGCGAAGTCGTAGCGGCCGCGGTGCCGCAACGGTTCGCAGACCAGCATGATCAGGTCGGTCGTCGCCTCGATCAGCGGCGGCGGATCGCCCGGCGCCGCATAGCCGATCTCGACCGCGTGGCGGGCGACGGCCGCGCGGTCGCCGGCGATCACCGCCCGCGTGATCCGCGCGTAGGCCGCGACGAACGCCTCGTCGAAGTGCATCGTCGCTCCGAAGTCGAGCAGCACCACCTTGCCGCTGTCCGGCTGCCACAGGTAGTTCGCGAAGTTCGGGTCGGTCTGCATCGTGCGGAACTCGAACAGCTCGCGAAACATCAGCCGCTCGAGCACCGTGCCGACCGCATCGCGCCGCGCCTGCGCGACGCCGGGCGCCGCGAGCGTCTCCAGCGGCTCGCCATGCATGAAGTCCATCGCCAGGATCCGTGGTGTCGTCAGGTCGCGGTGCGTTCGCGGCACGAGCAGCCCGGGCTCGTCGGCGACGAGCTTCGCGTAGCGCTCGAGCGACGCGGCCTCGGCGAGATAGTCCGCCTCCTGCGCCAGCTGGCGCGTCGCCTCGGCGGCGATCGCCGGGATGTCGGCATCGCCGGGGAATACCTTGAGCAGGCGCAACACCGCGGCGACGTTGTCGACGTCGCCCTTGATCGAGCGCGCGACCCCGGGATACTGGATCTTCAGCGCCAGGTCGCGCCCGTCGACGGTGCGTGCGCGATGCACCTGGCCGATCGAGGCCGCGGCGATCGGCGTCTCGTCGAAGCGCTCGAAGCGCTGCTGCCAACCCTTGCCGTACTCACGGCCTAGCACGCGGCGCAGCTGCGCGAGCGGCATCGGCGCGGCCTGCGAACGCAGGATCGCGAGCGCCTGCGTGAACTCCGGCGGCAGCAGGTCGGCGCCCTGCAGCGAGATCATCTGCCCGAGCTTCATCGCGCCGCCGCGCAATCGCGCGAGCCGCGCCGCCAGGCGGCGCGCGTTGTCGGCGGAGAGGAACGCGCTGGCGGCGTCGCCGCCCGCGCCGCTTCCTGCCCTGTCGGCGACGAAGCGGCGCACGCCTTCGGCCAGGCCGCCCAGCGCGAGCTCGCCCGCTGCGAGCGCGACGCTCGCGAGGCGGCCGATCCGCGTCTGCGGAACGCGCGAAGCCGCCTCGCTCGCGAGCGGCGCGGTGGGGCGACTGCCGCCTGAATCGCCCGGGGGGTCGCGACGATTGGCCATGTGGTGGCTGGCGGGCGCGCGGCGTGCCGGCATCACGCGCCGCGCGCGTGGGTGCGCGCGATGCTGGCCACGGTCGCCGCGACCTCGTCGTCGGGCAACGGCGGGCGACAGCGCTGCCGGTTCCAGCTGAGCAGCAGTTCGAGCACCACATGCGGGTCGACCTCGTGCCACAACAGGTGCCCGGCCAGCGACGCGATCGTCGCGTTGCGCGCCCCCTCGGCGACGCCTTCGCCGACCAGCCGGCGCCAGTGCGCCAGCGGGTGCCCGGTGTGCGCGGCGGTCCCCGACAAGACGTTGCGCAGCCACTGCGGCATCGGCGCCGGGCCGAGCGAGTCGGGGTCTCGTCCGTCGCGCCAGCGATAGGGCCGGCCGTTCGGGTGGATCGACGGTGGTGCGACGACCACGCCGCCGTCGCCGCGCAGGTCGAGCCCCTCGCGAAAGCCCGCCTTGTTCGGGATCGGCTCGCCGAAGTGTCTGAAGTACAGGTGGCGCCCGCCTCCCCCCGTCAGGCACTCGAGCGTCGGCTCGAGCGGCGCGAACTCGCGCTCGAGTTCGGCCAGGCTCGCGTCGCCGCCGTGCCCGGCGTCAACGTCGAGCACCAGCAACCCCGAGATGGTGCCGGTGACGATGCCGACGTTGGCATCGGGCCGGCGCCGGAACCACTGCTCGACCTCGTCGGCCGTCGCCCGGCGGGTCTGATACGGCGTCCAGCGCACCAGCGGCCGCTTGCCGCGCGGCTGCATCGGCACGACCGACCAGCCCAACGACAGGAAACGCAGCGCCGCCGCCCTTGCATCCGGATCGATTGCTGCGTCTGCCATCCGCCGATCGTAGACGACCTCGCCCGATCGCGCCACGCGCGTGAGCCGCTATCGCAGCGCCAGCCGCGCCACCACCGTGTCGCCGTCGGGCCCGCCCTCGATGCCGAAGCCCATCGACCGGGCGAGCCCGATCATCGATTCGTTGGATGCGAGCACGAGCCCCTTGATCTCGGCGGTTCCCCGGCTGCGGCAGTAGTCGATGATTCTCTTCATCAGCATGCTGCCCAGGCCCTGCCCCTTCAGGTCGGAGCGCACCAGCACCGCGAACTCGGCGGACTCGTTGTCCGGGTCGGTCACGGTGCGCACGACGCCGAGCGTCTCGGGCTCGCCGTGCTCGTCGGGCGCGGTCGCAATGAACGCCATCTCGCGGTCGTAGTCGACCTGCGTGAGGCGCGCCATCTGCGCGTGGCGAAGCTCGCGCACGTAGCTGAAGAAGCGCAGCCTCAGGTCCTCCGGCGACATCCGCGCGATCAGCGCGTGGTGCGCGGGCTCGTCCTCGGGCCGGATCGGGCGCAGCAGGATCTCGCGGCCGTCGCGCAGCCGCGCCGGCTGCTCGAGCCCCTTCGGGTACGGGCGGATCGCCAGACGGCTCGCGCGACCCGCGAGCGCCTGCACCCGCATGTGCGCGTCGATGCAGACGACGCCGCGCTCGTCGACGAACAGCGGGTTGATGTCGAGCTCGACGATCTCGGGCATGTCGACGACCATCTGCGACACCTTGACCAGCGCCAGGCACAGCGCGTCGACGTCGGCGGCCGGGCGGTCGCGGTGCGACTGCAGCAGCCGGTCGATGCGGGTGCGCGAGATCAGCTCGCGTGCGAGCGGCAGGTT
>CALMSQ010000033.1:0-10758 GCA_937872345.1 uncultured Burkholderiales bacterium
GCAGGGGCTGCGCTTTGCGATCCGCGAGGGCGGGCGCACCGTGGGCGCCGGCGTCGTCGCCAAGATCGTCGAGTGAGGCGCAACGTTCTTTGATTCGCGGCTTCGCCGCACCGTTCTTTGGAGCAAGACATGCAGAACCAGAAGATCCGCATTCGCCTGAAGGCGTTCGACTACCGGCTGATCGACCAGTCGGCGGCCGAGATCGTCGACACGGCCAAGCGCACCGGCGCGGTGGTCCGCGGCCCGGTGCCGCTGCCCACCCGCATCCAGCGCTACGACGTGCTGCGCTCGCCGCACGTCAACAAGACTTCGCGCGACCAGTTCGAGATCCGCACCCACCAGCGGCTGATGGACATCGTCGATCCGACCGACAAGACGATCGACGCGCTGACCAAGCTCGACCTGCCGGCGGGCGTCGATGTGAAGATCTACGTGCAGCAGGCCGAGGGCTGGCGCGGCTGACGCAGGCGCCTGGCCCCGCGGCACGGCTTGCCGGGCTCGATTGCCCAAGCTATAATCGCAGTCTTTTTTCCCGGCCGGTCCTGAGACCGGGCGGGGTTTAGCGGAAGCGGCAGTGCTTCCCGAGTCATACCCGGCCAATCGCAGCCGGGATCGGAGAGAACAATGAGCCTTGGCCTTGTGGGACGCAAGGTCGGCATGATGCGCATCTTCACCGACGATGGCGACTCCATCCCGGTGACGGTGCTCGACGTGTCGGACAACCGCGTCACCCAGATCAAGACCGTCGATTCCGACGGTTACAGCGCCGTGCAGCTGACCTACGGCAAGCGCCGCGCCACCCGCGTCACCAAGCCCCAGGCCGGACACTTCGCGAAAGCGGGCGTCGAGGCCGGCAGCATCGTGCGCGAGTTCCGGGTCGCCGCCGACGCGCTCGGCGAGCTGAAGCCGGGCGCGGTCGTGAAGGCCGAGATCTTCGCCGCGGGCCAGAAGGTCGACGTGCACGGCACCTCGATCGGCAAGGGGTTCGCCGGCACGATCAAGCGCCACAACTTCGGTTCGGGCCGCGCGTCGCACGGCAACTCGCGTTCGCACAACGTGCCGGGCTCGATCGGCATGGCGCAGGACCCCGGCCGGGTCTTCCCGGGCAAGCGCATGTCGGGGCACCTGGGCGCCGTCGCCAGCACCGTGCAGAACCTGGAGGTCGCCCGGGTCGACGCCGAGCGCGGCCTGCTGATGGTTCGCGGCGCGGTTCCCGGGTCGAAGAACGGCAACGTCGTCGTGACCCCGGCCGTGCGCACGCCCGCCGCCGGCAAGCGCGCGACGAAATAGGCGCGAGGAGCGTAGCCAATGGAACTGAAACTGCTCGACGCCAAGGGCCAGGCAGCATCGAAGGTCGAGGCGCCGGACACGATCTTCGGCCGTGACTTCAACGAGCCGCTGATCCACCAGGTCGTCATCGCCTACCGGGCGAACGGCCGCAGCGCGAATCGCGCCCAGAAGGATCGCGGCGACGTCAAGCACTCGACGAAGAAGCCGTTCCGCCAGAAGGGCACCGGCCGCGCGCGCGCCGGCATGACCTCCAGCCCCCTGTGGCGCGGCGGCGGCAAGATCTTCCCGAATTCGCCCGACGAGAACTTCTCGCACAAGGTCAACCGGAAGATGTACCGCGCCGGCGTGTGTTCCATTCTCTCGCAGCTTGCGCGCGAGGATCGGGTCGCCGTCATCGAGGACATCGCCGTCGAGGCCCCCAAGACCAAGCTGCTCGCCGACAAGATCAAGGCGATGGGCATGGGCCTGAACGGCGAGTCGGTGCTCGTGATCACCGACAACCTCGACGAGAACCTCTATCTCGCTTCGCGCAACCTGCCGCACGTGCTGGTCGTCGAGCCGCGCTACGCCGATCCGGTGTCGCTGGTGCACTTCACCAACGTGCTGATCACCAGGCCGGCGCTGGCCAAAGTCCAGGAGATGCTGGGATGAATCAGGAGCGTCTGATGACGGTGCTCGTCGCGCCCATCGTCTCCGAGAAGGCGACGATGGTCGCCGAGAAGAACGGGCAGGTGGCCTTCCGCGTCCTGCAGGACGCGACCAAGGACGAGATCCGGGCGGCGGTCGAGCTGCTGTTCAAGGTCGAGGTCGACTCGGTGCAGGTGTTGAACCAGAAGGGCAAGCAGAAGCGCTTCGGCCGCTTCAACGGCCGCCGGCGCAACGTGCGCAAGGCCTACGTGAACCTGAAGCCGGGCCAGGAAATCAACTTCGCGGAGGCAATCTAAATGCCGGTCGTCAAGACGAAACCCACTTCCCCGGGTCGTCGCGCGATGGTGAAGATCGTGACGCCGGGCCTGCACAAGGGCGGCCCCGTCGACGCGCTGACCGAATCGAAGAAGCGCGGCTCCGGGCGTAACAACCTGGGCCACATCACCACGCGCCACAAGGGTGGCGGCCACAAGGCGCACTACCGCATCGTGGACTTCCGCCGCAACAAGGACGGAATCCCTGCGAAGGTCGAGCGCCTCGAGTACGACCCTAACCGCAGCGCGCACCTTGCGCTGCTGTGCTACGCCGACGGCGAGCGCCGCTACATCCTGGCGCCGCGCGGCGTCACGCCGGGCACGGTGCTGATGAGCGGGGCCGAGGCGCCGATCCGCTCGGGCAACACGCTGCCGATCCGCAACATCCCGGTGGGTTCGTCGATCCACTGCATCGAGATGCTGCCGGGCAAGGGCGCGCAACTCGCGCGCTCGGCGGGCACGTCGGTGCGGCTGCTGGCGCGCGAGGGCGCTTACGCGCAGTTGCGCCTGCGCTCGGGCGAGATCCGCAAGGTGCACATCGAGTGCCGCGCCACGATCGGCGAGGTCGGCAACGAAGAGCACAGCCTGCGCACGATCGGCAAGGCCGGCGCCAACCGCTGGCGCGGCATCCGCCCGACCGTTCGCGGCATCTGCATGAACCCGGTCGATCACCCGCACGGCGGACGGTCCAACGGCGGCGGCCACCCGGTCTCGCCGTGGGGCACCCCGACCAAGGGCTTCAAGACCCGCCGCAACAAGCGCACCGACACGATGATCGTGCAGCGCCGCGGCCGCAAGTAACAGGTGAGTGACGAGTAAGTTATGGCACGTTCAGTCAAGAAAGGGCCGTTCGTCGACGCCCACCTGATGCACAAGGTCGATGTCGCGCTGGCCACCAAGGACAGGAAGCCGATCCGTACCTGGTCGCGGCGCTCGACGGTCGTCCCCGAGTTCATCGGGCTCACGATCGCCGTGCACAACGGCAAGCAGCACGTACCGGTGTTCATCAACGAGAACATGGTCGGCCACAAGCTGGGCGAGTTCGCCCTGACCCGCACGTTCAAGGGTCATGCGGCCGACAAGAAATCGCCGGCGAAGCGCTAAGGGAAACGAGACATGGAAACCCAGGCCATCCTGCGCGGAGTGCACCTGTCGGCCCAGAAGGGACGGCTGGTCGCGGACATGGTGCGCGGCAAGCCGGTCGAGCAGGCGCTGAGCATCCTCGCCTTCTCGCCCAAGAAGGCGTCGAAGATCGTCAAGAAGGTGCTCGAGTCGGCGATCGCCAACGCCGAGCACAACGACGGCGCCGACGTCGACGAGCTCAAGGTCAAGACGATCCACGTCGAGAAGGGCACCTCGATGCGGCGCTTCCACGCGCGCGCCAAGGGCCGCGGCTGCAAGATCGAGAAGCAGACCTGCCACATCTTCGTAACCGTCGGCGACAAGTAAGGGACTCGGAAGGAACGACATGGGACAGAAGATTCATCCGACCGGATTCCGACTCGCCGTCAGCCGCAACTGGTCGTCGCGCTGGTTCGCCACCGGCGAGCAGTACGCGAAGACGCTCAACGACGACCTCAAGGTGCGCGAGTACCTGCGCCGCAAGCTGCGCAGCGCTTCGGTCGGCCGCGTGCTGATCGAGCGCCCGGCGAAGAACGCGCGCATCACGATCTTCTCGGCGCGACCCGGCGTCGTGATCGGCAAGAAGGGCGAGGACATCGAACTGCTCAAGGGCGACCTTCAGCGGCTGATGGGCGTGCCGGTGCACGTCAACATCGAGGAGATCCGCAAGCCCGAGATCGACGCGCAGCTCATTGCCGACTCGATCACCCAGCAGCTCGAGAAGCGAATCATGTTCCGCCGCGCGATGAAGCGCGCGATGCAGAACGCGATGCGGCTCGGTGCCCAGGGCATCAAGATCATGAGCTCGGGGCGGCTGAACGGCGCAGAGATCGCGCGCCGCGAGTGGTATCGCGAAGGCCGCGTGCCGCTGCACACGCTGCGCGCCGACATCGACTACGGCACCTCGCAGGCGCTCACCACCTACGGCATCATCGGCGTCAAGGTGTGGGTGTACAAGGGCGACACTCTGGGCCGCAACGAGGCGCCGCTCGGCGCCGACAAGGAAGCGCTGCCCGCGCCCGACAAGGAAGACCGCCGCACGCGCCGCGCGCCCGGACGTCCGGGTGCGCGCGGCCCGCGCCGCCGCGCCGATGGCGAGGCGGGTGCTGCCGACCGGCCGGCCGAACAGCCGGCCGAAGCCCCGAAGACCGCCGTCAAGCGCGTGCGCAAGGTGACGGCTGCCTCGGCCGACGGTGAAAAGAAGGGCGAATAGGAGTGAGCGATGCTGCAACCCGCTCGACGTAAATACAGGAAAGAACAGAAGGGCCGCAACAAGGGCATCGCCACGCGCGGCACCTCGGTCTCGTTCGGCGACTTCGGCCTGAAGGCCACGGGCCGCGGGCGCCTCACGGCGCGCCAGATCGAGGCCGCGCGCCGTGCGATGACGCGCCACATCAAGCGCGGCGGCCGCGTCTGGATCCGCATCTTCCCGGACAAGCCGATCTCGAAGAAACCGGCCGAGGTCCGCATGGGCAACGGCAAGGGCAACATCGAGTACTACGTGGCCGAGATCCAGCCGGGCAAGGTCCTCTACGAAATGGACGGCGTGAACGAGACGCTGGCCCGCGAGGCGTTTGCGCTCGCTGCGGCCAAGCTGCCGATCGCGACCGTCTTCGTCTCCCGCATGGTCGGCGCGTGAGCGCTGCCGGCGACGACAAGGGCACGAACATGAAAGCGAAAGAGTTGCGCGCCAAGGATCCCGCGGCGCTCAAGAAGGAACTCGACGAGCTGCTCAAGGCGCACTTCTCGCTGCGCATGCAGATCGCCACTCAGCAACTGAACAACACCAGCCAGCTGGGCAAGACGCGGCGCGACATCGCGCGCGTGCGCACGGTGATGAACGAGAAGGCGGCCGCGAAATGACGACGACCCAAGCGACGGCGGCCACCGCCCCCGGCAAGACCGCGCTCAAGCGCACGCTGGTCGGCCGCGTGGTCAGCAACAAGATGCAGAAGACGGTCACGGTGCTGATCGAGCGCCGCGTCAAGCATCCGGTCTACGGCAAGTACATCGTGCAGAGCACCCGGTACCACGCCCACGCCGAGACGCCGTACAACGAGGGCGACCTCGTCGAGATCCAGGAGTGCCGGCCGATCTCGCGAACCAAGGCCTGGAAGGTCACGAAGCTGGTGACCCCGGCGGCGGCCTGAGCCGGCCGGCGGGATCCGGTTGCGGCCGCCCGCACGACGGGCGGCCGGTTCGTTTCGGGGCTGTGCGACCGGAACGAGCTTGCAGGAACGTTGCGCACGTGCAATAATGTTCGGCTCTGGTTGGCGGGCAGGTTTCGCCACCAGATCACCCAAACCACGGGACCAAGACTGACCGCGAGCGGGCGCTGAGCCAGGCGGCGGATCAAGTTGGGGCAGACAAATGATTCAGATGCAATCGACGCTGGACGTCGCCGACAACACCGGCGCGCGCTCAGTCATGTGTATCAAGGTGCTGGGCGGCTCGAAGCGTCGCTACGCCGGCATCGGCGACGTCATCAAGGTCTCGGTCAAGGAGGCGCAGCCGCGCGGCCGCGTCAAGAAGGGCGAGATCTACAACGCGGTCGTCGTGCGCACGGCCAAGGGCGTGCGGCGCCAGGACGGCTCGCTGATCCGCTTCGACGGCAACGCCGCGGTGCTGCTCAACGCCAAGCTCGAGCCGATCGGCACGCGCATCTTCGGGCCGGTCACGCGCGAGCTGCGCACCGAGCGCTTCATGAAGATCGTTTCGCTCGCTCCGGAGGTGATCTGATGCGCAAGATCCGCAAGGGCGATGAAGTGATCGTCGTCGCCGGACGTGACAAGGGCAAGCGCGGCACGGTGCTGCGCCGCGTCGACGACACGCACCTGGTCGTCGAGGGCGTGAACATCGTCAAGAAGCACGTGCGCCCCAACCCGATGAAGGGCCAGACCGGCGGCATCGTCGACAAGCCGATGCCGATCGACCAGTCGAACGTGATGCTGCTCAACCCGGCCACGGGCAAGGGCGACCGCGTCGGCGTGAAGACGCTCGAGGACGGCCGCAAGGTGCGCGTCTTCAAGTCCAACGGCGAAATGGTGAACGCCTGAGGGTCCTTCCCTGGGGCTGATTAGGAAATCGAAATGGCTCGCCTGCAACAGCACTACCGCGAGAAGGTCGTACCCGACCTGATGAAGCAGTTCGGCTACAAGTCCGTGATGCAAGTGCCGCGCATCACCAAGATCACGCTGAACATGGGCGTCTCGGAGGCGGTGGCGGACAAGAAGGTCCTCGACAACGCCTCGGGCGACCTGACGAAGATCGCCGGCCAGAAGGTCGTGACCACCAAGGCGAAGAAGGCGATCGCCGGCTTCAAGATCCGCGCCGGCTACCCGATCGGCTGCATGGTCACGCTGCGCGGCGAGCGGATGTTCGAGTTCCTCGACCGCCTGGTCACGGTCGCGCTGCCGCGGGTGCGCGACTTCCGGGGCGTGTCGGGCAAGGCGTTCGACGGTCGCGGCAACTACAACATCGGGGTCAAGGAACAGATCATTTTCCCCGAGATCGAGTACGACAAGGTCGACGCGCTGCGTGGGCTGAACATCAGCATCACGACCACCGCGAAGAACGACGAGGAAGCGAAGGCGCTGCTGGCTGCCTTCAAGTTCCCGTTCCGCAACTGAATCGAGGAAGCACAAAGTGGCCAAACTCGCCATGATCAACCGCGACCTGAAGCGCCAGGCGACGGTTCGCAAGTTCGCCGCCAAGCGCAAGGCGCTCGAGGCGATCATCAACGACCAGTCGCTGTCCGAGGAAGATCGCTACCAGGCGCGCCTGAAGCTGCAGGCGCTGCCGCGCGATTCCAGCCCGACGCGGCTGCGCAATCGCTGCGAGATCACGGGCCGGCCCCGGGGCACTTTCCGCAAGTTCGGCCTCGGCCGCAACAAGCTTCGCGAGATCGCGATGCGCGGTGAAGTCCCGGGCCTGACCAAGGCGAGCTGGTAAACAAGGAACCCATCATGAGCATGAGCGATCCGGTCGCCGACATGTTCACGCGCATCCGCAACGCGCAGCGCGTCGAAAAAGAATCGGTGTCAATGCCGTCGTCCAAGCTGAAAGTGGCGATTGCACAGGTCCTGAAGGACGAGGGCTACATCGACGGCTTCGCAGTCAAGGGCGAAGGCGTCAAGAACGAGCTCGAAGTGCAGCTGAAGTACTACGCCGGCCGTCCGGTGATCGAGCGCCTGGAGCGCGTCTCGCGCCCGGGCCTTCGCGTGTACAGGGGCCGCGACGCGCTGCCGCAGGTGATGAACGGTCTCGGCGTGGCCATCGTGACCACGCCCAAGGGCGTCATGACCGACCGTCGCGCCCGCGCAAGCGGCGTGGGCGGCGAAGTCATCGCCTACGTGGCCTGACGGAGGGCGAAATGTCTCGAGTAGGCAAGAATCCGGTCGCGGTGCCCGCAGGCGTCGAAGTGACGCTCGCCGACGGCGCGATCACCGTCAAGGGCCCGCTGGGCACGCTGACGCAGCGGGTCAACCCGCTCGTGAGCATCGCGCGCGAAGGCGCGCAGCTCACGTTCCCGCCGGCCGACGAGAGCCGCGAGGCGAACGCGATGAGCGGCACCTACCGCGCGATCGTCGCCAACATGGTGCACGGCGTCTCGAAGGGCTTCGAGAAGAAGCTGCAGTTGGTCGGCACCGGCTACCGGGCGCAGGCGCAGGGCGCGACGCTGAACCTGTCGCTCGGGTTCTCGCACCCGGTGGTCTACAAGCTGCCCGGCGGCGTGAAGGCCGAGACGCCCACGCAGACCGACATCTTGATCAAGGGCGCCGACAAGCAGGTCGTCGGCCAGGTCGCTGCCGAGATCCGCGCGTTCCGCGAACCCGAGCCGTACAAGGGCAAGGGCGTGCGCTACGCCGACGAACGGGTGGCGTTGAAGGAAGTGAAGAAGAAGTAAGCCCTCTGGCTGCTTCCGGGGAATCGACCGATGGACAAGAACCAATCCCGTCTGCGCCGTGCCCGCCAGACCCGGCTGAAGATCCGCGAACTGCGGGTCCGGCGCCTGACCGTGCACCGTACCAACCTGCACATCTACGCCAGCATCCTCGATGCCGCGGGCGAGAAAGTGCTGGTGTCGGCGTCGACGGTCGAACAGGACGTGCGCACGCAGCTCGCTGGCAAGCAGGGTCGCGGCGGCAACGTCGACGCCGCCGCGCTGGTCGGCAAGCGCATCGCCGAGAAGGCGCTCGCGGCCGGTATCGACAGCGTGGCCTTCGACCGCGGCGGCTACCGCTTCCACGGGCGCGTGAAGGCGCTCGCCGAGGCGGCCCGCGAAGCGGGCCTGAAGTTCTAAGCGAACGGATTCGAACATGGCAAAGATTCAAGCGAAAGTCGCCGGCAAGACCGCCGAGGAGCGTGACGACGGCCTGCGCGAGAAGATGATCTCGGTCAACCGCGTCACCAAGGTCGTCAAGGGCGGCCGCATCCTGGGCTTCGCGGCGCTCACCGTGGTGGGCGACGGCGACGGCCGCATCGGCATGGGCAAGGGCAAGTCCCGCGAGGTGCCGGTGGCGGTGCAGAAGGCGATGGACGAGGCGCGGCGCAAGCTGGTCAAGATCCCGCTGCGCGGCGGCACGCTGCATCACCAGGTGATGGGGCGGCACGGCGCGTCGGTCGTGATGCTCAAGCCGGCTCCGGACGGCACCGGCATCATCGCGGGCGGCCCGATGCGCGCGATCTTCGAGGTGATGGGCGTGACCAACGTCGTCGCCAAGAGCCACGGATCGTCGAACCCGTACAACATGGTTCGCGCGACGCTCGACGCGCTGCGCAACCTGAACACGCCGGCCGAGATCGCGGCCAAGCGCGGCAAGTCGGTCGAGGAGATCCTCGGCTGAGGGCACGCGGGCGTGCCGGCGAAGCGCGCCGGCGCATGGAGAGCACGATGAGCAAGAAGACGTTGAAGGTGACCCTGGTGAAGAGCCCGAACGGAACGCGCGGCACGCATCGCGCGACCGTGCTCGGCCTGGGCCTGAAGAAGGTCAACCAGACGCGCGAGCTGGAAGACACGCCCGCGGTGCGCGGCATGATCAACAAGGTGTCGTACCTGGTCAGGGTGCACTGAGATGAAACTGAACGAACTGAAACCCGCCGAGGGCAGCACGCACGCGCGCAAGCGCGTCGGCCGCGGCATCGGCTCGGGCCTGGGCAAGACCGCGGGTCGCGGCCACAAGGGCCAGAAGTCGCGTTCGGGCGGCTTCCACAAGGTCGGCTTCGAGGGCGGCCAGATGCCGCTGCAGCGCCGCCTGCCCAAGCGCGGCTTCAAGTCGATGAGCGCCGGTGACACGGCCGAAGTGCGGCTGTCCGACCTCGAGCGCCTC
This sequence comes from uncultured Burkholderiales bacterium, assembly GCA_937872345.1. GTDB lineage: Bacteria > Pseudomonadota > Gammaproteobacteria > Burkholderiales > Burkholderiaceae_E > Zeimonas. The sequence continues at coordinate 9,704 of CALMSQ010000033.1, forward strand.
GAGGGCGGTGACGTCGACCTGCTGACGCTGAAGGCCGCCGGCGTCGTGCCGCAACTCGCGCTGGGCGCGAAGGTGATCCTCTCGGGCGCGATCACCCGTGCGGTGAACCTCAAGGGCGTCGGCGCGACCAAGGGCGCGAAGGCCGCCATCGAGGCGGCCGGCGGCTCGGTCGCCTGAGGCACGAAAGAGCGATCCGGAACAGACCCGTGGCAACGAATCCCGCAGCGCTGGCCAAGGCAGGCAAGTACGGCGACCTCAAGCGCCGGCTGGTCTTCCTTTTGCTCGCGCTCGTCGTCTACCGGATCGGGGCGCACATCCCGGTTCCGGGGATCGACCCGAACCAGCTGGCCCAGCTGTTCCGCGGCCAGCAGGGCGGCATCCTCGGGATGTTCAACCTGTTCTCGGGCGGCGCGCTGTCGCGCTTCACCGTGTTCGCGCTGGGGATCATGCCGTACATCTCGGCATCGATCATCATGCAGCTGCTCACCGTGGTCGTTCCCGCCCTCGAGGCGAAGAAGAAGGAAGGCGAGGCGGGGCGGCGCGAGATCACCAAGTACACGCGGTGGTTCACCGTGGGCCTGGCCACGTTCCAGGCGATCGGCATCGCGATCGCGATCGAGGCGCAGCCGGGGCTGGTCATCGAGCCCGGCCCGGCGTTCCGCTTCATGACGGTCGTGTCGCTGGTCACCGGAACGATGTTCCTGATGTGGCTGGGCGAGCAGATCACCGAGCGCGGGCTGGGCAACGGCATCTCGATCATCATCTTCGGCGGCATCGTCGCCGGCCTGCCGGGCGCGATGGCCGGAATGGGCGAGCTGATCCGCACCGGGGCGATGAGCGGCTTCGTTTCGCTGGTGATCGTCGCGCTGGTGGTGCTGGTCACCGCCGCGGTGGTCTTCGTCGAGCGCGGGCAGCGCAAGATCACGGTGAACTACGCCAAGCGACAGGTCGGCAACCGCGTCTACGGCGGGCAGACCTCGCACCCGCCCCTGAAGATGAACATGTCCGGCGTGATCCCGCCGATCTTCCAGTCGTCGATCATCCTGTTCCCGGCG
>CALMSQ010000034.1:0-2572 GCA_937872345.1 uncultured Burkholderiales bacterium
ACGGCCTCGCACAGCTCCTTGCCGGTTTCCCAGCGGTTGGCGTCGAGGCTGCCGTGGACGTCGAGGCCGAACTCGCGCGCGTGCGCGTCCGCGTAGGACGGGAACAGGTGGCCGACCTCGACGCGAGTGCCGCTGGGCGCGAGGATCACGCCGCGCTCGACCATGTTCTGCAGTTCGCGGATGTTGCCCGGCCACGCATAGCTCAGCAGCGCACGCTTGGCCTTGTCGGTGAAGCCGCGCAGCTTCTTGCCGTGGATCGCGCAGTGCTTTTCCAGGAAGTGCTTGGCGAGCAACCCGATGTCCTCCTTTCGCTCGCGCAGCGGCGGAATGTCGATCTGCCAGGCGTTGAGCCGGTAGTACAGGTCGGAGCGGAAGCGCCCCTCCTTGACCCGCTGGGCCAGGTCGCTGTTGGTGGCCGCGACCAGGCGCACGTTGATGCGCCGCGTCTTCTGGTCGCCGAGCCGCTCGACCTCGCCCTCCTGCAGCACGCGCAGCAGCTTGCTCTGCGCCGGCATCGGCAGGTCGCCGATCTCGTCGAGGAACAGCGTGCCGCCGTCGGCGCGCTCGAAGCGCCCCGGGCGCGACACCAGCGCGCCGGTGTAGGCGCCTTTCTCGACGCCGAACAGCTCGGACTCGACCAGGTCGTGCGGGATCGCCGCGCAGTTGACCGCGACGAACGGCCGCGCCGCGCGCGGCCCCATCTCGTGCAGCGCGCGCGCGAACAGCTCCTTGCCAACGCCCGTCTCGCCCAGCAGCAGCACGGTGATCCGGGTGTTGGCCGCCTGCCGCAGCAGCTCGTAGGCCGCCCGGAACCCGGGCGAGTTGCCGGTCATGTCCGCCGGCAGCGTCTCCTTGTCGCCGATCGTCGAGCGCAATTGCGTGACCTGGGTCTGCAGGTCGAACAGCTGCTCGGCGATCGACTCGCGGCTGAAGAAGTGCTTGTGCTCGTCGGCGTCCGGCCATTCCTCGATGGGCTTGCCGATGATCCGGCAGTTGTTGTTGCCCATGCCGACGCACTCGACCTCCTTGTAGAGGATCGGCCGCCCCATGAACGCCGACGTGTAGCCGCACGCATAGCCGATCTGCGTCCAGCACACCGGCTCGGAGTGCGTGCCGTAGAAGTGGCGATGCCACTGGCCTTCCCAGGAGTTCTCCCAGATGAACTCGCCGTAGAAGCGGCCGGCGGCGCGGTCGATCTCCAGGCGCACCGGGACGACGCGGACGATGCCTTCGAGCGTGTGCAGCCTGGGGCCCGTCATGAACGCGTCGAGGTCGTCGAGGCTTTCCGCGCGCGCGCGCGCCAGTTCGGCGTCGCGCACGCCCGACGAGTAGCCCATCCGCGTGAGCAGCCCCTGCGCGCGGTCCATGCCGAGCGTGTCGATCAGGTCCTTGCGCAGGCTGGCCTGCGCCTCCGCGTGCACCAGCAGCATCCGGTGCTCGTGCAGCCAGATCTGGCCAGTCTCGGCGCAGAAGTGCACCTGAGCGCGCAGGTCTTCGTTGTCGGCGTGGTCGTAGCTCCGGAGCCTGGTCATCGCGTCGGCGTCCGATGGCTGAGCAGAAGAACGAGTTCTAGGCGCCGGGCGCTGCGGACGCCTTGATCGACGTCAACCGGCGCCGATCGCGCTCCGGTGGGCCCGCAGCGGCGCGCGCATCGACAGTTCATCAAATGATCAAACCGGCGCCGCAGGCCGGGCCGATTGTCACCAAACGATCAACGGTCGCCGCGCGCCCGCCCCCCGCCCGGCCAGCGCGCGGCAGCGGGTGCGCGACCGTCGCCGCGCGGCCGCACCAATCGGCCGGAACGCTCGCCGGTGGCCGATGTTGGCGCGATCCGGGGCCGCAGCGAACCGCTGCTTTGCTGCAATGCGGCAGGCGGCGGTGGCACGGCGATTGCATTTGATCGGTGACGAACCCCGGGCGCGAAGCACGTCCGGTCGACCCAAAGGGCATCCACGGATCAGAGGAGCGGGCAAGCGATGAAGTTTCCAGTGCCGCACGACGTCAAGGCCAAGGCCATTCCCGGAACCGAAGGCTGGGAGCGGATGTATCCGTACCAGTACCAGTTCGTGACCGACGACCCGCAGCGCAACCAGTACGAGAAGGAGACGTTCTGGTTCTACGACGGGCTGCACTACCCCGAGCCGCTCTATCCGTTCGACACGATCTGGGACGAGGCGTGGTACCTGGCGCTGTCGCAGTTCAACAACCGGATCTTCATGGTGCCGCCGGTACGCGGCGTCGACCACCGGATCATCAACGGCTACGTCTACATCTCGCCGGTGCCGGTGAAGGACCCCGAGGAGATCGGCAAGCGCGTGCCCAATTTCATGGAGCGCGCCGGCTACTACTACAAGAACTGGGACGCGCTCGAGGCGAAGTGGAAGGTGAAGATGGAGGCCACCATCCGCGAGCTCGAGGCGCTGAAGATTCCGCGCCTGGCCGACATGGAGGACATGTCGGTCGTCACCGACGCGCTGGGCGAGTCGCACGGCTACCACCTGCTGAAGAACTACGACGACCTGATCAACCTCGGCATCAAGTGCTGGCAGTACCACTTCGAGTTCCTGAACCT
>CALMSQ010000035.1:0-13133 GCA_937872345.1 uncultured Burkholderiales bacterium
TGCTGATCGTCGACGAGTTCCGCAGGGTGCGCCGCGGCCGCTGAACCATCCTGGCGCGGCCGCCGCAGCGGCGCGGCTCACAGCCCGTGCCGCGCGTGCCACTGTGCGAGCGACTCGTCCGGATAGGCGTCGTGGCACAGGTCGCCGGCGCGCACTTCCGGCTCGACCCACGGCGCTTTCGAGCCCAGCATGATGTGCACGCGCTGCGGCGGCACCGGCAGCGGGGTGTCGATCGCCGAGGCATGCGGATGCACCAGCTCGGGCCAGGTCGGGTCGTAAAGCCACAGCGCGCTGCCGCAGCGGCGGCAGAAGTTGCGTTCGCCGCTGCTGGTGCTGCCGTCGTCGAGCCGCGCGCGATACACCGACAGGTGCTCGCTGCCCTGCACCGTGAGCGTGCGCCGATCGGCGCCCAGGTTGATCGCATAGCCGCCGCCGCCCGCGGTCTTGCGGCAGATCGAGCAATAGCAGCGCATGAACGGATACGGCGACGACGCCTGCACCGTGAACCGCACCGCCTTGCAGTGGCAGGATCCCTCGAGCTTCATCGGATGCCTCCGTTCGAGTGAAATCGTGTCGCCCGGTGCCATGGCCGCGGGCGCCATCGCAGCGGCACAGTGTGCTATACAGCACGGATGGACCTGCAAGGCAAACGGATCGTGCTCGGCATCACCGGCGGCGTGGCCGCCTACAAGGCGGCCGAGCTGGCGCGCGAACTGCAGCGCGCGGGGGCGCGCGTCCAGGCGGTGATGACCGAGGCGGCCACGCGCTTCGTCGGGCCCGCCACCTTCCAGGCACTCACCGGCGAGCCCGTGTTCACCGACCAGTGGGACACCCGCATCGCCAACAGCATGGCGCACATCGAGCTGTCGCGCGCCGCCGATGCGATCCTCGTCGCGCCGGCGACTGCCGACTTCCTCGCGAAGGTCGCGCACGGGCTGGCCGACGACCTGCTCAGCACGCTCTGCCTGGCGCGCGAGTGCCCGCTGCTCGTGGCGCCGGCGATGAACCGCCAGATGTGGCTGAACCCCGCCACGCAGCGCAACGTCGCGCAGCTGGCCGCCGACGGCGTGGCGATCCTCGGCCCCGACAGCGGCGACCAGGCCTGCGGAGAGACCGGCATGGGCCGGATGCTCGAGCCGCCGGACCTCGTCGCCGAGCTGGCCGATTTCCTCGCGCCGAAGCCCCTCGCCGGGCGACGGGTGTTGCTCACCGCGGGTCCGACCTACGAGCCGATCGACCCGGTGCGCGGGATCACCAACCTGTCCTCCGGGAAAATGGGTTTCGCGATCGCCCGCGCCTGCCGCGCCGCCGGTGCGCAGGTCACGCTGGTCGCCGGGCCGACGGCGCTCGCCACCCCACGCGGGGTCGAGCGCATCGACGTGCGCACGGCGCAGCAGATGCACGACGCGGTGATGGTCGCGCTCGACGCGGCCCCGCGCACCGACGTGTTCGTCGCGGTGGCCGCGGTCGCCGACTGGCGGGTGGCCCACCCCAGCGAGCGCAAGCTGAAGAAGAGCGGCGCCCACGACGTGCCGAAACTCGAGTTCGTGCAGAACCCCGACATCCTCGCCGGCGTGGCGCGGCGACCCGACGCGCCGTGGTGCGTCGGCTTCGCGGCCGAGAGCGAAGACCTCGAGGCCAATGGCCAGGCCAAGCGGGCCGCCAAGGGCGTGCCGCTGCTGGTCGCGAACATCGGCCATGCGACCTTCGGCCGCGACGACAACGAGTTGCTGCTGATCGACGAGCACGGCAGCCGACGGCTGCCGCGCGCCGACAAGGCGCAGCTGGCGCGGGCGCTGGTGGCCGAGATCGCGCTGCGGCTGCCGCCGCGCCGCTGAGCACCGCCCGCGCATGAACACCATCGATCGCGACGGCCCCCCCGACGGCGACTACGCCAGCTACGTCGAGCGCCTGACGGGCGCCGCCGGGCGCACGCCGGGGCGCGTCGAGTCGCGCGGTGCGCTGGCGAAACGCGACGCGCGCGCGGCCGCCTCCCGCTCGACCGGCGAGCCAGCAGCGCAGGCGGGCGGCACGCTTGCCGAAGCGGCGGCCGAGGCGCTGCGCCGGGCGGCCGACGGCGCCCGGGGCCAGGGCGGCGCCGCGAACCGCGGGGCCGGCGCGAAGGGTGCGTCGGGCGCGGCCAGCGCCGATGCGCTGCATGCCGCAGGCCGTACGCTCGGCTTGCGACTGAGCCGCTGGCTGATGATCGGCGGTTTCGCACTGATCGCGCTGGCGATCCTCGATCTCGTCCCGGCGATGACCCCGCTGCCGGGGTTCGCGCTGCTTCTGCTTTCGATCGTGCTGCGCAACCTCTCGAACCGATGATGCGACTCGACGTGCGGATCCTCGATCCGCGGCTGCAAGGGCAACTGCCCGCCTACGCCACCGCCGGCAGCGCCGGCCTGGACCTGCGCGCCTGCATCGATGCGCCGGTGACGCTCGCGCCCGGCGACGCGCTGCTGCTGCCGACCGGCATGGCGATCCACATCGGCGACCCCGGCCACGCCGCGATGATCCTGCCGCGCTCCGGGCTCGGAACGAAGCACGGGATCGTCCTGGGCAACCTCGTCGGCCTGATCGACTCCGACTACCAGGGGCCGCTGATGGTGTCGTGCTGGAACCGCGGCCGCGAGCCGTTCACGATCCAGCCGATGGAGCGGATCGCGCAGATGATCGTCGTGCCGGTGGTGCAGGTGCAATGGAACCCGGTTCAGGCGTTCGTCGCCAGCGACCGCGGCAGCGGCGGATTCGGGAGCACCGGCAAGGCGTGAGCAAGCGGCTGCTGGTCGTCTGGTGGACGATGACCGGAGGCACGCGCCAGCTGGTCGACGCGTTCCGCGACGGCGCCGGCGCGCAGGAGGGCGTGGAGCTCGTCGTGCGCCGCGCCGACGAGGCGCAACCGTCGGACCTGCTGGCCGCCGACGCGGTGCTGTTCGCCACCCCCGAGAACCTGGCGTCGATGGCCGGCATGATGAAGGACTTCTTCGACCGCAGCTATTACGCGGCGCTCGGGCGCGTCGAAGGCCGGCCGTACGCGACGCTGGTCTGCGCGGGTTCCGACGGCCAGGGCGCGGCGCGCCAGATCGCCCGCATCGCCACCGGCTGGCGGATGAAGCCAGTCGCCGAGCCGCTCGTCGTGATCACGCACGCGCAGACGCCCGAGGCGATCCTCGCGCCGAAGTCGATCGACGCCGCCTCGCTCGATCGCGCGCGCGAGCTCGGTGCGGCAATGGCCGCCGGCGTCTCGATGGGAATCTGGTAGTGGTAGCGCGGCGCGCGCGAACTCGCGCCGCGCCCGCTCAGCGCGCGGCGGCGACCAGCGCCTCGAGCTTGAGCACGTCGGCCGCGAACAGCCGGATGCCCTCGGCCAGCTTCTCGGTGGCCATCGCGTCCTCGTTGTGCGCCCAGCGGAAGTGCTTCTCGTCGAAGCGCACCCGCTCGATCGCCTCCTCGCGCGCGCGCGCCGGGTCGAGCCGGCGCGCGACGGGTTCCGCGGAACCGCGCAGCTGCTCGAGCAGTTCGGGGCTGATCGTGAGCAGGTCGCAGCCGGCCAGCGCCAGCACCTGGCCGGTGTTGCGAAAGCTCGCGCCCATTACCTCGGTGGGATAGCCGAACTTCTTGAAGTAGCCGTAGATGCGCCGCACCGACTGCACGCCCGGATCGTCGTCGGGCGCGTAATCGACGCCGTCGCGTTTGCGGTACCAGTCGAAGATGCGCCCGACGAACGGCGAGACCAGCGTGACGCCGGCGTCGGCGCAGGCCACCGCCTGCGCGAACGAGAACAGCAGCGTCAGGTTGCAGTGGATGCCTTCGTTCTCGAGCGACTCGGCCGCCCGGATGCCTTCCCAGGTCGACGCCACCTTGATCAGCACGCGCTCGCGGCCGACGCCCGCCTCCTCGTAGAGCCCGACGAGGCGCCGCGCCTTGGCGATCGTCGCGTCGACATCGAACGACAACCGGGCATCGACCTCGGTGGAGACACGCCCCGGCACGATCGACAGGATCTCGCGGCCGAAGCGCACCAGCAGCCGGTCGCACAGGTCGGCGACCGACTCGCCCGGATGTGCAGCGACCGTCTGCGCGAGCAGCGCGCCGTATTCGGGCTTCTGCACGGCCTTGAGGATCAGCGTGGGGTTCGTCGTCGCGTCGCGCGGCGCGTACGCGCGCATCGTGTTGAAGTCGCCGGTATCGGCGACCACGGTCGTGAACTGCCTGAGTTGCTCGAGTGCGTTCATGCGGGATTCTCCGTCGCGCGGCGCGAGCCCAGCGTGGCGCGCGCGGCGAGCGCGGCCAACCCGGCCAGCAGCACGAACAGCGCAGCGCTCCAGAGCGCGAAGGGCACCCCGAGCAGCGGTGCGTTCGCGTCGCGGCACGACGCGGTGGCCTCGAACAGCCACGGCAGCGTCTCGTCGAGCCGCAGCTTCATCAGCACGCGATCGGCGAAGGTGAACGCGCACGACAGGCTCTGCGCGGCGACGAACTGCTGGTGCAGCGCCGCCCACAGCCCGCCGAGGGCCGCGAGCGCAGCCAGCACCGACGCCGCCACCAGCGCTGCGCGCGAACGGCGTGCGAGCCAACCGAGCACCGCGAAAGCGGCGAACAGCAGGAACAGCAGCCGCTGGAACGTGCACCAGGCGCAGGGCTCGATGCCGAAGCGGTGCTGCAGCACGAGCGCGACGGCCACGGCGCCGATCGCGAGCACGGCACTCAGCAGGAGGATCGTATCGCTGCGGCGAAGCATCCGCGCACTATACGACATCGCGGCGGCCGCCCCGGCGCCAGGCGGCGCCGTGCAGGTGCCCGCGGGCGCCCGCCGGTCTCCCCGCGCGGCCGGTGCCGCGGGGAGACGGCGGCGCGAGCGGGGTTCAGGTCAGCATGTCGTTCCAGATGTTGCGCGCCCACGCGTTCGCGTACTGGCCCTCGAGCTCGTTCGCCGCGGGCGAGAGGCCGCCCGCACCCGCCACCGGCTCGATCGTCTTCTTCTCGGGCACGTAGCGGTGCACCGACGCGACGTGTACGACGTTCTTGTCGTCGATGAAGCTGTAGCAGGTGTTGGCCATCATCGGCGGCTGCGGCGCGCGGCCGTTCAGCGTCTCGACGATCGCCGCGGCCACCGCCTTGCCGTGCTGGTTCGCCATGTGGCCCGACTTCGGCATCGCCGGCGCCGACAAGGTCGAATCGCCGAGCACGTGCACGCCCGGCGCGGCTGTCGACTCGAGCGTGAGCCAGTCGACCATGCACCAGCGGTTGTTGGCGTTGACCAGACCGGTCTTCTGCGCGATCGCGCCGGCGCGCTGCGACGGCACCACGTTGAGGACGTCGGCCTTGACCTTGTCGCCGAGCTCGGTCACCGCGACGCGGTTGCGCGCGTCGACCTCGGTGACGTTCATGTTCGGCTGGTAGCTGACGATCCCCTTGTACGGACCGTTCCAGGCCGCCAGGAACAGCCCCTTCTTCGACTGGATGTCGGGGTTCGCGTCGAGCACGATGATCTTCGAGCGCGGCTTGGCCGTCTTGAAGTAGTGCGCGACCTGGCAGACGCGCTCGTAGGGCCCCGGCGGGCAGCGGTACGGCGACTTCGGGATCGACAGCACGTAGACGCCGCCGTCGGGCATCGCCTCGAGCTGCGCTCGCAGCGCCACCGTCTGCGGCCCGGCCTTCCAGGCGTGCAGGATGGTCTTCTGCGCCTCGGCGTCGAGCCCCTGGACCGAGTCGAAGTCGAACTCGATCCCCGGCGACACGACGATCCGGTCGAAGCTCTGGTTGGCGAGCTTGCGGAAGGTCGCGCTGCGTTTGGCCGGATCGATCGCCTCGACCTCGTCGTTGACGACGATGACGCCGGCGCGGCGCAGCCCGTCGTAGGGCACCGTCAGGTCGGCGATCTTGCGCGATCCGCCCAGCACCAGGTTCGACAGCGGGCACGAGACGAACGCGGTCTGGCGCTCGACCAGCATCACTTCGAGGCCGGGGCCGCCCCACTTCTTCAGGTACTTCGCGGCAGTCGCGCCGCCGAACCCGCCGCCGACGACCAGCACGCGGCCGAGCTTGCGCTCGGCGGTGGTGGTCGGCCCGGTGGCGCAGCCGGCCAGCGACAACGCCGCGCCGCCGCCGACCATCGACAGCGCCGTGCCCGAGCCGATCGCCTGCGCGAAACGCCGGCGGGAGATGTTCGTGTCCTTCATGTCGTCCTCCGTCGGCCGGTTCATTTCTTCTGCTGCGAGAAGTAGTCGGCGAGCGCCGCGATCTGCTCGTCGGTATAGCCCTTGGCGATCTGGTGCATGATCGTCGCCTTGCGCGTGCCTTCGCGGAACGCCTTCATCTGTTCCTTGAAGTACGTCGGCGACAGCCCGGCGATGCCGGGCATGCCGCCGCCGCCGGCCGACCGCCCGTCGGTGCCGTGGCAGTTGGCGCAATTGGCGGCGATGTACTGCGCCTGCTGGGCGTGCGCCGGCCCGGCGGCGAGCACGGCAACGGCTGCACAGGCCGCGGCCGCGAGCGTGAACGTTCTCATCGATGTCTCCTCTTCTGGTGGGAACGCGACCGCAGAGTCTGTCAACGACGAACGACAGCCGCCATGATCTGCGGCAAGGTTATGCGCTTATTCGGAATCCGGGGGGCCGAAGGCGACGGGGCCGAGAACGACGAGGGGCCCGCGCGGGGCCCCTCGTGAAAGGGAACGAACGATCGATCGACGCGGCCGCGACGGGTTGCCGCCGCGGGCCGCGCGTCAGGCGGGCAGCACCTCGACGAACTCCTCGCCCTCGCCGCCCGCGGTGGGCGGCGCGCCTTCGGCGAAGGACAGCGTCACCTGCTCGGCGTCGTCGACGTCGACGGTCACCTTGCCGCCGTTCACGAGCTTGCCGAACAACAGCTCGTCGGCCAGCGCCTTGCGGATCGTGTCCTGGATGAGGCGCTGCATCGGACGAGCGCCCATCAGGGGATCGAAGCCCTTCTTGGCGAGCATCTTGCGAAGCCGATCGGTGAACACCGCCTCGACCTTCTTCTCGTGCAACTGCTCCTCGAGCTGCATCAGGAACTTGTCGACGACGCGCAGGATGATCTCCTCGTCGAGCGCGGCGAAGCTGATGATCGCGTCGAGCCGGTTGCGGAACTCGGGCGTGAACAGCCGCTTGATCTCGACCATCTCGTCGCCCTGCTTGCGGGTGTCGGAGAAACCGATGCCGCGCTTCTGCAGGTCGGACGCCCCGGCGTTGGTCGTCATGATGACGATGATGTTGCGGAAGTCGGCCTTGCGCCCGTTGTTGTCGGTGAGCGTGCCGTGGTCCATCACCTGCAGCAGGATGTTGAAGATGTCCGGGTGCGCCTTCTCGATCTCGTCGAGCAGCAGCACCGCGTGCGGCTTCTTGCTGACCGCCTCGGTGAGGAGCCCCCCCTGGTCGAAGCCGACGTAGCCCGGAGGCGCACCGATCAGCCGCGACACCGCGTGGCGCTCCATGTACTCGGACATGTCGAAGCGGATCAGCTCGATGCCGAGGATGAACGCCAGTTGCCGGGCGACCTCGGTCTTGCCGACGCCGGTGGGGCCCGAGAACAGGAACGCGCCGATCGGCTTGTCGGGCTTGCCGAGCCCCGAGCGCGCCATCTTGATCGCGGCCGCCAGCGCCTCGATGGCGGGATCCTGGCCGAACACCGTGGCCTTCAGGTCGCGGTCGAGCGTCTGCAGCCGCCCGCGATCGTCGGACGACACCGACGCCGGAGGGATGCGCGCGATCTTGGCGACGATGTCCTCGATCTCGCCCTTGCTGATGATCTTCTTCTGCCGGCTCTTGGGCAGGATGCGTTGCGCGGCGCCGGCCTCGTCGATCACGTCGATCGCCTTGTCGGGCAGGTGGCGATCGTTGATGTACTTGGCCGACAGCTCGGCCGCCGCCGACAGCGCCGACGACGAGTACTTGATGCCGTGGTGCTCCTCGAAGCGCGACTTCAGCCCGCGCAGGATCTGCACCGTCTGCTCGACCGTGGGCTCGACCACGTCGATCTTCTGGAAGCGCCGCGACAGCGCGTGGTCTTTCTCGAAGATGCCGCGGTACTCGTTGTAGGTGGTCGCGCCGATGCACTTCAGCGTGCCCGAGGACAGCGCCGGCTTGAGCAGGTTCGACGCGTCGAGCGTGCCGCCCGAGGCCGACCCGGCGCCGATCAGCGTGTGGATCTCGTCGATGAACAGGATCGCGTGCTGCGCCTGCTTGAGCTGCTTGAGCACGGTCTTCAGGCGCTGCTCGAAATCGCCGCGGTACTTGGTGCCGGCCAGCAGCGCGCCCATGTCGAGCGAGTAGACGGTGGCGTCGGCGAGCACCTCGGGCACGTCGCCCTGCGTGATGCGCCAGGCCAGCCCCTCGGCGATGGCGGTCTTGCCGACACCGGCCTCGCCGACCAGCAGCGGGTTGTTCTTGCGCCGCCGGCACAGCACCTGGATCACGCGCTCGACCTCGTGCTCGCGCCCGATCAGCGGGTCGATCCGGCCTTCCTTGGCGGCAGCGTTCAGGTTCTGCGTGTACTGCTCGAGCGCGCCCTGCTGGCTGGCCGCGCCCTCCTGCTCGGCTTCGGGCTGCTCTTCCTTCTGCGGCTCTTTCGGCTGCGGCGTCTTGGTGATGCCGTGCGAGATGTAGTTGACGACGTCGAGCCGCGTGATGCCCTGCTGATGCAGGTAGTACACGGCGTGCGAGTCCTTTTCGCCGAAGATCGCCACCAGCACGTTGGCGCCGGTGACCTCCTTCTTGCCGTTCGACGTGCTCTGCACGTGCATGATCGCGCGCTGGATCACGCGCTGGAACCCGAGCGTGGGCTGCGTGTCGATTTCCTCGCTGCCCGGCACGACCGGAGTGTTTTCCTTGATGAAGGTGGTCAGGCTCTTGCGCAGGTCTTCGATGTTGGCGGCGCACGCGCGCAACACTTCGGCGGCCGACGGGTTGTCGAGCAGCGCCAGCAGCAGGTGCTCCACGGTGATGAACTCGTGGCGCTGCTGCCGGGCCTCGACGAAGGCCATGTGCAGACTGACTTCCAATTCCTGCGCGATCATGCTTCCTCCATCACGCACTGCAGCGGATGCTGATGCTGGCGTGAGTAACTGCTAACCTGCTCGACTTTCGTGGATGCCACGTCGCGCGGATACACCCCGCACACGCCACGACCCTCCCGGTGCACCTTCAGCATGACCTGCGTTGCCTTTTCGCGGCCCATGCCGAAGAACTTCTGCAGCACGCTGACGACGAATTCCATCGGGGTGAAATCGTCGTTCAGCAACATCACCTGGTACATCGGCGGCGGCTTCAGCCGCGATTCCTTTCGCTCCAGAACCGTGGAGGGATCTTGCCGTGTCGCCATGAACCCCATTCTAGCGAGTCGTCCACCCCATGCAACAACGGATAGGAGGCCTTTTCCGACGACCGTGACCGCGTTCACGAAGCTGTCAGGGTTTTGCCGAACGACCCTTGACGAAGGAACATTTTTGCCAAAGAATCCGAGCGCTATCCGGGGTCTTTACCGCTGGAACCGTTCTTCGATGACAACGAGAAGTTGGGGGGCGGCGCCACGGCTTTCAAGACGCCGGAGCACCGAGATGGTCGTGTCAGTGAGACCCCGGCGCATCGCGCCCCGTTCTCTGCAGCCTCGAGTCTGGCCGACCTTGTCCATTGGCATTGAAGGATAGGCAGGCATGGCTACAGGCACCGTCAAGTGGTTCAACGATTCCAAGGGGTACGGCTTCATCACCCCCGACGATGGAGGAGAGGATCTGTTCGCGCACTTTTCCGCGATCCAGATGAACGGCTTCAAGACGCTGAAGGAAGGTCAGAAGGTCCAGTTCGACGTCGTCGCGGGCCCGAAAGGCAAGCAGGCGTCAAACATCCAGTCGGCCTGACGTCGCCGACACTGCTTGCCCGGGGCCCGTTCGCCGGACCTCGGGCGATGCGGGCGACCAGCCGGAGTGCCGGCGATCGCCTCCGCTCCCCTCTTTCGCTCGCTGCGCCTCCCCCCGCTCGCGTTACGCCCGCCCCGCCTCCGCGGGCCCCCGAACGTCGCTCGCTGCGGTGTTGACCATGTGGTCGGCCATCTCGGTGAAAGCGCGATCGACCCCTGCGCGCAGCGCGTCGTCCGTCACCAGCTCGGCCAGCGCCTGGCGCATGCACAGCAGCCATTCGTCGCGCTCGGCCGGGCCGATCGCGAACGGCAGGTGCCGCATCCTGAGCCTCGGGTGGCCGCGCTCGGCCACATACAGCGGCGGGCCGCCGAACCAGCCGCTGAGGAACTTGAACAGGCTGTCGGCACTGCCGGCCAGACTTTCCGGGTGCAGCCGCCGCACGCGCCAGGCCTCGGGCAGCTCGTCCATCAGTTCGTAGAAGCGATCGACCAGCGCATGCACGCCGGCGGCGCCGCCGATACGCTCGTAGACGCTGGCCTGGGTCGTCGCCTGGGCAGGCCGGTTCGACGCGTCGGGCATCGGCGCCCTCAACGGTAACGACGCAGGTAGTTCCACTCGAAGGCCCGCTTGGCCCAGTGGAACGCGCGCGCCGACGGCAGCAGCACGTTGCGGCGCACGTCGCGGAAGACCAGCGTGCCGTGATCGATCGCGTCGACGATACACACCAGCTCGACCTTGAAGGTCTCGTTCGCCGGCCGCCCGCTCAGGTCGCCGAGCAGGTTCGCCGCCGCCGCAGCCGCCTGCAGGTCGGCCATGTGGGCCTGCTTGGGCATCCAGTCGGGGCCGGGAAAGCTGCCCGAGTCGCCGACCACGTAGACGCGTTCGCGGCCGGGCACGCGGCAGTGCGCATCGGCCTGCACCAGCCCCCCGGGCGAGCGCGGCAGGTCGGTGGCGTCGAACCACGCGTTGCCGGTCATGCCCGGCATGAAGAGGATCAGGTCGGCGGGGAACTCGCCGCCTTCGGTGACCACGCGGTCCGCATCGAAGCGCTCGAGCTTGTGGCCGAGGTGAGTGCGAATGCCGCGCCGGTTCATCTCGGCCAGCAGGTGCCTCACCGCCTTGGGGCCTAGCCGGTTTCCGGGCTCGGCGGCGGGACTGAAGAACACCAGCTCGAAACGCTCGCGCCGGCCCTCGCGGCGCAGCTGCGCGTCGATCCCGAACAGGAACTCGAACATCGGGCCGCCGCGCATCGCCGACGGCTCGTTCGGGTTGCCGGCGAAGCCGAGCGCGATCGTGCCGCCCTGCATCTCGCGCAGCCGGTCGCGGATGCGCTCGGCCGCGGCGATTCCCTCGCAGGGCGTGATCGCGTGCTCGATGCCGGGCAGCTTCTTGATGAAGCGCCCGCCGGTGGCGATGACCAGCGCGTCGTTGGCCAGGTCGCCGGCAGTGGTCTCGACGACGCGCCCGCCCTCGCGCAATCCGGTGACCTCGGCCGCGCGGAACTGCACGCGCATCCGGTCGAAGTAGCGGTCCAGCGAAACGACCAGCTGCTCGCGCGTGCGCAGGCCGCTGGGAATCCAGATGATGCCGGGCAGGTAGTGCAGCTCGGGCCGCGGTGCGACGAGCGTGATCTGCACGCGCGGATCGCGACGGCGCAGCGCGTGCACGGTCGACAGGCCGGCGAATCCTGCGCCGAGTACGGTGATGCGGTGGGTCATGAGGAGCGTCGCGGGAGAGGCGGCGCGCCGACGCCGGCGCGGCACCGGCCCCGAATCAAGGGTCGTCGGTGCCGCGATGTTAACCCGGCGCGCGCTCCCGCCACGCGGGCGGGCGCGGCGGTCGCGCGCGGCGGTCGCGCGCGCGGTAAGCTCCCGACATCCGGCGTGCAGCCGGCGCCGCACGCGATCCCGGTCGGGACATGCCGCGCCGGCCGGCGCGAAGGGCCACGAAGGCGATGGAGCTTCGATGCGCGACCCGAGCCCGACGACGCAAGCCCGCGTGGCCCGCCACGGCGGACGCGAGGCGCTGGCGCTGGCGCTGCAGGCCAGCCGCGCGGACACGCTGGCGACGTTCGCGGCCTGCGAGAGCGCCCTTCCCGACCTGCGGGTGCCGCTGCGCGCCGAGCTCAATCCCCCGCTGTGGGAGCTGGGTCACGTCGGCTGGTTCCAGGCCTACTGGGTGCAGCGCAACCCGCAGCGCGACCGTGGCGTGCGCGCCGACCCGGACGCGCCGCGCGCCGCCGCGGAGCCCGCCGACGCGGATGCGCTGTACCACTCCGGCCGGGTGCCGCACGACAGCCGCTGGCGGCTGCCGCTGCCCGACGCCGACACGACTCGGGCGCAGTTGCAGCGCCAGCTCGACCGAACGCTCACCCTGCTGGCCGGCGCGCCCGAGCACGACGACGCGCTCTACTTCTTCCGCCTGGCGCTGTTGCACGAGGACATGCACCACGAGGCCGCTCTGTACATGGCGCAGGGGCTGGGCATCGCGATCGACGACCCGCGCTGGCAGCCGCGCGCGCTGCCGCCACCGCCCGACGCGTTGCGCTTCGACGCGGGAAGCTGGCGGCTGGGCAGCGACCCACGCGGCTTCGCCTTCGACAACGAGCGCCCGGCGCCCGAGCGCACCGTGCCGCCTTTCGAGATCGACGCACAGGCGGTGCGCTGGGCCGAATTCCTGCCCTTCGTCGAGGCCGGCGCTTACGCGCGGCCGCACTGGTGGACCGACGAGGGCCGGCAGTGGCTGCTGCAATCGGGCGCCCGCGCCCCGCGGTACCTGCGACCCGGCGGCGACGGCTGGCAGCGGTGGCGGCACGGCCGCTGGCAGGCGCTCGACCCGGCCGAGGCCGCCTGCCACCTGACCCTGCACGAAGCGCAAGCCTGGTGCCGCTGGGCCGGCCGCCGACTCCCCACCGAGGCCGAGTGGGAGCTCGCCGCCGTCGTGCAGCCGCAGCGCTTGCGCTGGGGCGACGTCTGGGAATGGACCGGCAGCCCCTTCGAGCCTTTCCCGGGTTTCGTCGCCCACCCGTACCGCGACTACTCGGCCCCGTGGTTCGACGGTCGGCCGGTGCTGCGCGGCGCGTCGTTCATGACGCAGCCGCGGATGCGCCACCCGCGCTACCGCAACTTCTTCCAGGCAAGTCGCGACGACGTGCCGGCCGGGTTCCGCAGCTGCGCGGCCTAGACACCATGGTCGCCCGAGTCATTGCGGGCGGCCGGTCTCCTGAGTCGTAGGTTGCGCGGCGAGCCGCGCCGAG
>CALMSQ010000036.1:0-2707 GCA_937872345.1 uncultured Burkholderiales bacterium
CCGACGAGGGTGCGCGCCGCCTTCACCGTGATCTGCTGGCCGACGATGCCGCGCACCGCGAGCTCGAAGCCGTCGAAAGCGCCGATCAGCCGCATCGGCCCGCTGCCGCCCGACGGGCCCCGGACGACGCGCTGCACCTGCGCGGGCTCGCAATCGAGGTCGAAGACGTCGCGAATCCGCTGCAGGATCGGCGGGATCGCGCCGGCCAGCGACGCCGACAATTCCACCTCGAGCAGTGCGCGCGACGGCACCGGTCGCACCGCGAGCCAGCCGCGAAGCTCGTGCGCCCCGCCCTGCCAGCGCACGGTGCGCCGATAGGCGCCGGCGCCGACGACCTCGACACCGTCGATCGTGCGCGCCGCGAGGAATGCCATCGACCGCGACCAGTCGCAAGGCGGCCGATAGGCGAGCCGGAAGCGCATCGCCGAAGCAGGCTTCGCGCCGGCCCGGGCGCGCAACGTCGTCGGGCTGAGCCGGTAGCGCTCGCGAAATGCCGCATTGAATCGGCGCAGGCTGCGGAATCCCGATGCGGCGGCGATCTCGGTGGCCGGCAGCGCGGTATCGGTGAGGAGCCGCTTGGCGAGCAGCAGCCGCTGCGTCTGCGCGTATTCGAGCGGCGTCACCCCGAACTCGGCGGCGAACACGCGGCGCAGGTGCCGCGAGCTGGTGCCCACGCGCGCGGCGACGCCCTCGACGCCGTGGCGATCGAGCTCGCCCGCCTCGATCAGCCGCGCCGCGCCCTGGGCGAGCCGCGAACCGATGTCGATGCCGGCGCGTCCCGGCGCCAATTCGGGGCGACAGCGCAGGCACGGGCGAAAGCCCTGGCTCTCGGCCGCCGCGGCGCTCGCGAAGAAGCGGCAATTCTCGGCCTTCGGCGTGCGCACGCGGCACACCGGCCGGCAATAGACGCCGGTCGAGCGCACGCCGACGTACAGGCGCCCGTCGAAGCGCGCGTCGTGCGCGAGCAGCGCCGCATAGCAGGCGTCGGGATCGGGAAGCATGGGCGGATTATGCGCCGTGGCCCGGCCCGCGACTCGCCGTTTTCGGACACGACGTTCGGGGGCCGTCCGCAGGCGCCGGGTGCCGGATTCCGCTGCGGGAGTCAGCCGTTGCGCTCGTCGGTCGGCGCAAGCACCCGACGCGTGAGCGCCGCGAGCTCGGCCGCGCCCGCATCGGCATCGAGCGCCGCGAGCAGCGAGCGCCGATCGGCCGGCGCGCGGTTCTGGCTGAGCTTGAACTTCGCTTCGACGCGCTCGACGTCGATCTCGAACGCCACGATCGCCGCGACCAGTTTCGCCTCGAAATCCGGATCGAGAGACATCGTCCAGCGCCCGGCGCGATCGCCCTCGTAGCGCTCGACCATCTTCGCGAGGATCGCCCGCGCCTGCGCGGCATCGTCGACGATCCGCACGCGCCCGTAGCAGTGGATCGCCGCGTAATTCCAGGTCGGCACCAGGTTCGGCGACACGTAGTAGCGCGGCGACACGTAGCCGTGCGGTCCCTGGAAGATCGCCATCACCGTGGCGTCGCCGAACGCGCGCCAATGGGGATTGGCCCGCGCCAGATGGCCCACGAGCACCGTGCGCCCGTCGCGGCGCTCGCGCAGCAGCGGCAAGTGCGTGGCGAAGGGCTCGCCGCCGCGCTGGGACACCAGCGTCGCGAACGAGTTGGCGTCGATCAATTCGTCGACCAGCGCGTCGTCGTCCGCCTGGAAGTGCGTCGGGACGTACATGCGGGAACCTCCGCGTCAGTATTCGAGCAGCAGGTCGTGCGCCGCGACCGTCTCACCGGGCTTCACGTGGACCGCGCGGACCGTGCCGTCGCGCTCGGCGCGAATCTGCGTTTCCATCTTCATCGCCTCGATCGACACCAGCGGATCGCCGGCGCGTACCGATTGCCCGGCCTTCACCGCGACCGTGACGATCATTCCCGGCATCGGCGCCGCAACATGCGCCGGGTTGCCCGAATCGGCCTGCACGCGCCGGGGCGCGCGCGCCGCGCCCGCCTTCTCGATGCGCATCGTGCGCGGCTGGCCGTTCAATTCGAAGAACACGCGCACCAGCCCTTCCTCCTCGGCGGGCGCGGTCCCCTGCATGCTGACGATCAGCGTCTTGCCGGGATCGATGTCGATCGCGATCTCCTCGCGCTCGCGCATCCCGTAGAAGTACGTCTGCGTCGGCAGCAGGCTCACGTCGCCGTACTGGCGCCTGTGCTCGGCGTAATCGCGGAACACCTTCGGATACATCAGCCACGACGCGAGATCGTCGTCGTCGACGCGGTGGCCGGCCGCCTTCTCCGCCTCCTGCCGCGCCTGCTCCAGGTCGACCGGCGCGAGCCGGTCGCCGGGCCGGTACGGCGCCGGCGGTTCGGGAAGGATCGGGTGCGCGCTGTCGCACTTCAGCACCTTGCGCGACAGCGCCGCGGGGAAACCGTCGGGCGGAAACCCCAGCTCGCCCCTGAACAGCGAGACCACGCTCTCCGGGAAGGCGATCTCGCGCGCCGGATCGAGCACGTCGGCGGCCGACAGGTCGTTGGCCACCATGAACAGCGCCATGTCGCCGACCACTTTCGACGTCGGCGTCACTTTCACGATGTCGCCGAACAGCCGGTTCACCTCGGCATAGGCCTGAGCGACCTCGGGCCAGCGCTGCTCGAGGCCGAGCGCGCGCGCCTGCTCGCGCAGGTTCGTGTACTGGCCGCCCGGCAT
>CALMSQ010000037.1:0-17375 GCA_937872345.1 uncultured Burkholderiales bacterium
GTCGACACGCCGTATCGCTTCGGCGGCAACACGCCCGACAGCGGCTTCGACTGCAGCGGGCTGATCGTCTACGTCTATCGCGAGGCTGCAGGGCTGGCGCTGCCGCGCACCGTCGCGCAGCTGGCGCGAGTCGGCGTTCACGTGCCGCTGTCCGCGGTGCGCAGCGGCGACCTGGTGCTGTTCGACACGCGCGGCCGGTACTCGCACGCGGGCATCTACGTGGGAGACGGGCGGTTCGTGCACGCGCCGTCGACCGGGGGGACGGTGCGGCTGGACGGGGTGCTGGCGCGGTATTGGCGGCCGAGGTTTTCGGGGGTGCGGAGGGTCTGACGCGCTTGCCGATCGGCACCCGAGGCGGGGCCGACTCGGAGCACCACGATCGCGGCACTGTGCTGGAGGATGCGGCGCAGAGCCTGTCGGGCACGTGCATCAGTCGAGGAACCCGAGCGCGGCGCGGGAGGTGGGTCAAGCGCGCCGGTTCGACTTCGGCATCGGCCGGATGGCGAAGTGCGCGGTGGGTCGGCGCGATGCAGAATCGACTGGACTCGGATCCATATCCACTCTCCCCGGCCGGCGCCTCATCGCTCATGAAGTCCGAAGGTCCGGCCTGCTGTGTCGGCGCGGCTTGCGGGGAGGTAGACGGCAATCACTTGCGCGAGCTCTCGCTCCGATTGAACCAGGACGTGATCGAGTGGTTCAAGGCGCGAGGACCCGGCTACCAGACGCGGATCAATGCGGTCTCGAGAGCCTTTCGTGACGCATCGGCATGACAGCCTGCTCGGGCTCGGCTGGATGCCCGAGACCACGCCCATTGCTCGACTTCCGCTGTAGCTACTGGCTGTGCACGCCCAGGGCCTGCGCCGCGTCGCGCACCGCCTGGCCGACCCGGACACCGGCCGCCGCCGCCGGTGCGTTCACGTGGGTCACGACCCCGTTCTGCAGCCCGTCGCGCGCATCGCCGATCCGCGCCGAGTCGTGCGAGTAGGTGGCGCAGGCCACCCCGATCGCCTCGAGCAGCTCCAGCGCGACGATGCCGGCGCGCTCCTTGCCGACCCCGGCGTCGTTGAAGAACACGGCGAACGGCCTGGCCGGCGCCCCGAGCACGAACCCGGTCGACGACACGCCGCCGTGCGAGCCCGAGACGACCACCCCGCCGGCGCAGCCTTCGTCGATTGCGGTGATCGTGTCGAGCAGGTGCAGGGCGCGGGCGGGCATGGGCAGACTCCAGCGCATGCCCGAACAGGGATTTGCGCACACACGGGACGGGGCTGACCGATATACTGCTCGTCCCACGCGCGTCCCACGCGTCCCACTCCGTCCCACTTTCGATGAGCCCGACCGAAGCCCGACTGCGCGACCTGCTCGAACGCCGCATCCTGATCCTGGACGGCGCGATGGGCACGATGATCCAGCGCTACCGGCTCGACGAGGCGGGCTACCGCGGCGAGCGCTTCGCGGAGCTCGTGCACGACGTGAAGGGGAACAACGAGCTGCTGTCGCTGTCGCAGCCGCAGATCGTCCGCGAGATCCACGAGCAGTTCCTGGCGGCCGGTGCCGACATCGTCGAGACCAACACCTTCGGCGCCAGCTCGATCGCGCAGGCCGACTACCGGCTGTCGCACCTGGCACGCGAGATGAACCTCGCGTCGGCGCGGCTGGCGCGCGAGGCCTGCGACCGGTTCAGCTCCCCCGAGCGGCCGCGCTTCGTCGCCGGCGCGGTCGGCCCGCAGCCGAAGACCGCGTCGATCTCGCCCGACGTCAACGATCCCGGCGCGCGCAACGTCACGTTCGACGAACTGCGCATCGCCTACGACGAGCAGGTGCGCGCGCTGCTCGACGGCGGCGCCGACCTGCTGCTGCTCGAGACGATCTTCGACACGCTGAACGCGAAGGCGGCGGTGTTCGCGATCGACACGATCATGGCCGAGCGCGAGGCCGCCGGCCTGCCGCGGCTGCCGATCATGGTCTCGGGCACGGTCACCGACGCGTCGGGCCGCATCCTGTCGGGCCAGACGGTCGAGGCGTTCTGGAATTCATTGCGCCACGCGCGGCCGCTCACCGTCGGCCTGAACTGCGCGCTGGGCGCGGCGCTGATGCGCCCGTACGTCGAGGAACTCTCGAACAAGGCCGACACCTTCATCTGCGTCTACCCGAACGCGGGGCTGCCGAACCCGATGTCGGACACCGGCTTCGACGAGACGCCCGAGGTCACCGCGCGGCTGCTCGGCGAGTTCGCGCAGGCCGGCTTCGTCAACATCGCCGGCGGCTGCTGCGGCACGACGCCCGAGCACATCGCGGCGATCGCGCGGGCGGTCGAGGGGCTGCCGCCGCGGCGCGTGCCCGAGCGGCCGCGCGCGCTGCGGCTCGCCGGCCTCGAGCCGTGCACGATCGACGACGCGTCGCTCTTCGTCAACGTCGGCGAGCGCACGAACGTCACCGGCTCGAAGGCGTTCGCGCGGATGATCCTCGGCGGGCAGTTCGACGAGGCGCTCGCGGTCGCGCGCCAGCAGGTCGAGAACGGCGCGCAGGTCATCGACGTCAACATGGACGAGGCGATGCTCGATTCGGTGGCGGCGATGACCCGCTTCCTGAACCTGGTGGCCTCCGAGCCCGACATCGCGCGCGTGCCGGTGATGATCGACAGCTCGAAGTGGGCGGTGATCGAGGCCGGCCTGAAGTGCGTGCAGGGCAAGCCGATCGTCAACTCGATCTCGCTGAAGGAAGGCGAGGACGAGTTCCTGCGCCAGGCCATGCTGTGCCGGCGCTACGGCGCGGCGGTGATCGTGATGGCCTTCGACGAGCAGGGCCAGGCCGACACCTTCGAGCGCAAGACGCAGATCTGCGAGCGCGCGTACCGGCTGCTGGTCGACCGGGTGGGCTTTCCGCCCGAGGACGTCGTCTTCGACCCGAACATCTTCGCGATCGCCACCGGCATCGAGGAGCACGACCACTACGCGGTCGACTTCATCGAGGCGACACGCTGGATCCGCGCGAACCTGCCGCACGCGAAGGTGTCGGGCGGCGTCTCGAACGTGTCGTTCAGCTTCCGCGGCAACGACCCCGCGCGCGAGGCGATCCACACGGTGTTCCTGTACCACGCGATCCGCGCCGGGCTGACGATGGGCATCGTCAACGCGGGGATGGTCGGCGTCTACGACGAGCTCGACCCGGACCTGCGCGAGCGCGTCGAGGACGTGGTGCTCGACCGTCCGCCGAAGCTGCCGCCCGGACACCCCGACGAGGGCAAGAGCGCCACCGAGCGGATGATCGAGTTCGCCGCGACGCTGAAGGCCGGCGGCGCGAAGAAGGAAGAGAACCTCGAGTGGCGCAACCAGCCGGTCGAGCAGCGGCTCGCGCACGCGCTGGTCAACGGCATCACGACCTTCGTGGTCGAGGACACCGAGGAGGTGCGCGCGAAGATCGCCGCGCGCGGCGGCCGCCCGATCGAGGTGATCGAGGGGCCGCTGATGGACGGCATGAACATCGTCGGCGACCTGTTCGGCGCGGGCAAGATGTTCCTGCCTCAGGTGGTGAAGTCGGCGCGCGTGATGAAGCAGGCGGTCGCGCACCTGGTGCCGTTCATCGAGGAGGAGAAGCGCCAGCTCGAGGCGAGCGGCGTCGACGTCTCGTCGCGCGGGCGCATCGTGATCGCCACGGTGAAGGGCGACGTGCACGACATCGGCAAGAACATCGTCACCGTCGTGCTCCAGTGCAACAACTTCGAGGTCGTGAACATGGGCGTGATGGTCCCGTGTTCCGAGATCCTCGCGAAGGCGAAGGCCGAGGACGCCGACATCGTCGGGCTGTCGGGCCTCATCACGCCGTCGCTCGAGGAGATGGCCTACGTCGCGAAGGAGATGGAGCGCGACGAGCACTTCCGCGCGAGGAAGACGCCGCTGCTGATCGGCGGCGCGACCACCTCGCGCGTGCACACCGCAGTGAAGGTCGCGCCGAACTACTCGGGGCCGGTGGTCTACGTACCCGACGCGTCGCGCTCGGTGCCGGTGGTGCAGAGCCTGATGTCGGCCGACCAGCGCGAAGACTTCCTCGCCTCGCTCGCCGCCGACTACGAACGCGTGCGCGCGCAGCACGCGTCGAAGAAGGGCCCCGAGCTGATCGCGCTCGCGCAGGCACGCGCGAACCGCACGAAGTTCGACTGGCTGCGCGGCGGCCCCGACGGTGGCCCCTACCGCCCGCCGAAGCCGAAGTTCCTCGGACGGCGCGAGTTCCGAAACTTCGACCTCGCCGAGATCGCGGCGTTCATCGACTGGGGTCCGTTCTTCCAGACCTGGGACCTGCACGGCGCGTACCCGGCGCTGCTCAACGACGACGTGGTCGGCGAGTCGGCGCGGCGCGTGTTCTCCGACGGCAAGTCGATGTTGAAGCGCGTCATCGACGGCCGCTGGCTGACCGCCAACGGCGTCGTCGCGTTCCTGCCGGCCAACACGGTCAACGACGACGACATCGAGGTCTACACCGACGAGACGCGCACGCAGGTGGCGTTCACCTGGCGCAACCTGCGCCAGCAGACCGCCAAGCGCGACGGCGTCGACAACAAGTGCCTGGCCGACTTCGTCGCGCCGAAGCTGATCGACGGCAAGCCATCGGGCATGGCCGACTACATCGGGATGTTCGCGGTCACCGCCGGCCTGGGCATCGAGAAGAAGCTCGACGAGTTCGCGCGGCTGCTCGACGACTACTCGTCGATCATGCTCAAGGCGATCGCCGACCGGCTCGCCGAGGCCTTCGCCGAGTGCCTTCACGCGCGCGTGCGCCGCGACCTCTGGGGCTACGCGCCCGACGAGGCGCTCGGCAACGACGAGCTGATCGCCGAGAAGTACCGTGGCATCCGCCCGGCGCCCGGCTATCCGGCCTGCCCCGAGCACACGGTCAAGCGCGCGCTGTTCGACGCGCTGCGCGCCGAAGAGATCGGCATGGGGCTCACCGAGCACTTCGCGATGATGCCGGCCTCGAGCGTGAGCGGGTTCTACTTCTCGCACCCGCTGTCCGACTACTTCGCGGTCGGCCGCATCGGCGAGGACCAGCTGAAGGACTACGCGGCGCGCGCCGGCCGCGACGAGGAAGAGCTCAGGCGGGCACTGGCGCCGGTGCTGTAGCAGTCGCCGCCGCGGGGCCGCCGCGTGGCCGCCGCGCCGCGGCAACGTGCGCGCGACGTGCGCGCGACGAGGCGGGTGATCCGGCTGCGCGGCCCGCTCAGGCGTGCGTGCCGTGCGCGAGCCGCGACAGCCGCACCGGGTCGCGTACCGAGATCCAGCGCCGCCCGCTGTCGATCAGCCCGTCGCGGCGGAACTCCGCGAGCACGCGGCTCACCGTCTCGACGCTGGCGCCGGTCATCGCGGCGAGGTCCTTGCGCGAGAGCTCCGCGTCGATCACCGTTGCGCCTCCTTCGGCGCGGCCCGCGAGCTCGGCCAGCGCGAGCAGCGTGGCAGCAATGCGCCGGTCGGCCGGCACCGCGCTGATCTGCTCGAGCGTCTGCTGCGCGATGCGCAGCCGCGCGGCGGTGCGCTCGAGCGCGGCCATCGCCAGCGCCGGGTAGCGCTGCAGCAGGTCGTGGAAGCTCTCGGCGCTGATCGACAGCACACAGCAACCGGTGTGCGCGTAGGCCGCGTCGCGATAGGTCGCGTCGCCGAGTTCCGGCAGGCTGCCGAACGGCTCGCCCGGGCCGAGGATCGCCAGCCGCGCGTCCTGGCCGCCGGCGGTCGGGTGCGCGATGCGCACCTTGCCGGCCGCAACGATCGACAGTTGCCGCGCGGGTTCGCCCGCGCTGTGGATCGCCTGCCCGGCGGCGTAGGAGGCCTGGCCGAACAGCGCGTTGACCTGCTCGAGCTCGGGCGGCGACAGCCGCGAGAAGAACGGCGCCGAGCCGAGCACGTCGAGCCGCTCGCCGGTGGTGCACACCGGCACGTTCGGCGCGACCGCCTCGGGCGTGCGGATGCGCTGGCTCGCGGTCCGGCCCGCTGCCGGCTTGCCCGCAGCGGGTTTGCGGGCCGCGGGCTTGCGCGCTGCCGCCTTCCGGGTCCTGGTCTCGCCGTCCATGCCGCTCAGCCTCGAATCGCTCCCGTGGCCGAACACCATGCCCCGGCGCCTGCGGCCGCGCAAGTGCAAACGGCGCCCCCGTTGACTTGGGGCCGAACCCTGACGAAGTACTGACTATCCTGACGGATTCAGGGCTTCGCGTACTGCACGGCGGCGCGCCCGACGCGCTCGCGGGCGATGATCAGCTTCATGATCTGCGCGGTGCCGTCGCCGATCTCCAGCCCCATCACGTCGCGCAGCCGCTGCTGGTGCGGCGTGTCCATCGTGTAGCCGTAGTGGCCGAACGTGAGCAGGCACTGGTGGATGACGTCGAACGCGGTCTTCGGGCCCAGCCACTTGCACATCGCGGCCTCGGCGGTGTGCGGCTTGCCGGCGTCGCGCAGCCCCAGCGTCAGGTAGCACAGCGAGCGCGTCGCCGCGAGCATCGTGTCGGCCTCGGCCAGCGGAAAGCTCACGCCCTGGTAGTTGGCCAGCGGCGCGCCGAAGGCTTCGCGCTCGGTGGTGTAGGCCCAGGCCTCGTCGACCGAGGCCTGCGCGGCGGCCACGCACTGCAGGCCGATCAGCGCGCGGCTGAAGTCGAAGCCCTGCATCACCTGCGAGAAGCCGCGGTTCTCGTCGCCCAGCCGCAGGCCGGCGTCCACCTCGACGCCGTCGAAGAACAGCGAGCCGCGCCCGACCGCCTTGTGGCCGACGTCGTCGAAGTTCGTGCGCGTGAGTCCCTTCGCGTCGGCCTCGACGAAGAACGCCGAGACACCGCGCGCGCCTGCGTCGGCGGCGCCGGTACGCGCGAACACCACGAACGCGTCGCACTGCGTCGCGCAACTGGCCGAGGTCTTCTCGCCGGTGAGCACGTAGCGCTCGCCGCGGCGCTCGGCGCGCAGCATCAGGTTGGCGGCGTCCGAGCCGCCGCGCGGCTCGGTGAGACCGAGCCCGATCATCGCCTCGCCGGCGACCACGCGCGGGATCCACTTCGCGGCCAGCTCGGGCGAGCCGTGGCGCTCGACGATGCTGCCCATCAGCGAGGCGAGCAGCTGCACGTAGGCGACGTTGAAGTCGCCGTAGGCGATCTGCTCGATGATGAGCCCGGCGGTGGCGCTGCCCAGGCCCATGCCGCCGTGGCGCTCGGAGAGGTCGACGCCGACCAGCCCCAGCGCGCCCATCTCGCGCATCAGCGCGCGATCGATCGCCTGCGTGGCTTCGCGCTTCTGGTAGTCCGGCGCAAGGCGCTCGCGCGCGAAACGCGCCGCCGCCTCCTGCATCGCCTGCTGGTCGGGGGTGATCAGGTACGAGGGCATCGTGGCCGCTCCTGTGGGTGCCGGCCGCGCTCTCAGCCGGCCATCGTCAATCCGCCCGAGACGCTGATCACCTGCCCGGTGATGTAGTCGGAGTCGCTGCTGGCAAGGAACGCGACGAGCCCCGGATAGTCGTCCGGCTTGCCGAGGCGCCGCATCGGGATCGCGGCCTCGAGCGCCGCGACCAGCTTGCGCCCGGACTCGCCCTCGCCGGCGAAGTCGGCCAGCAGCGGCGTGTCGGTCGGTCCCGGGCACAGTGCGTTCAACTGGATGTTCGAGCGCGCCATCTCGCGCGCCATCGTCTTCGTGAACGCGATGATGCCGCCCTTGCACGCGGCATAGACCGCTTCGCCCGACGAGCCGACGCGGCCGGCGTCGGAGGCGACGTTGATCACCTTGCCGCGCTTGCGCTCGGCCATGCCCGGCAGGATCGCGTGGTGCATGTGCAGCGGGCCGTACAGGTTGATCGCGACGATCCTCTGCCACAGCGCGAAGTCGGTCTTCAGGAACGGCATCGCGCGATCCCAGCCGGCGTTGTTGACCAGCACGTCGACCGGGCCGGCGGCCGCGGTGAACTGCGCGAGCGCGTCGGCGATCTCGCTGGCCTGGCTGATGTCGACGCGGTACGACCACGCCCGCCCGCCGGCGGCGGCGATCGCGTCGCGGGTGTCGGCGCCGCCCGCCGCGTTCAGGTCGAAGATGCCGACCAGGCAGCCTTCTTCGGCGAGGCGCATCGCGATCGCGCGCCCGATGCCGCTGCCGGCGCCGGTGACGATCGCGACCTTGTCCGTCAGTCCGCGCATCGAGGGTCTCCTTGGGAATGGATGTCGCGCCGCAAGGCCGCGTTCGCGTGAATTCTAGCCGTTCGATCCGGCTGCGCCGGCCGCCGCCCGCGCCGGCCGCCGCCGGCAGCCGATGCCCATGGCCCTGATCGCATGAGCCCTATCGCGGCCGGCACCGGGGCGCGCCGGTAAGCTTCGTTCGCCGCGCGATCGCGGGCGCACTCGCACGCGCATCGCTGCGGCATCACGACGGAACCGGCCACCCGCCGGCCTCCGTTCGAGCGGATCCGACTTGCACCCGACACGATCGGGCGCGGAGCGACGCCGATGGACAGCAACACCCCGAAGCCGTTGCGCTTGCACGTGCCGGAGCCCAGCGGGCGACCCGGCCATCCCACCGATTTCGGCTACCTGCGGCTGGCGCCGGCCGGCGCCGCGCGCCGCCCCCCGATCCACGCGCGGCCCTCGGACACCGCCGAGCTGGCCGGATCGCTCGTTCGCGTGCTCGACGACGACGGCCGTGCCGTCGGGCCGTGGGCGCCGCAACTCGATGCCGGGCAGCTGCGAGCCGGCCTGCGCGCAATGCTCGTCACGCGGATCTTCGACGCGCGGATGCTGATCGCGCAGCGCCAGAAGAAGCTGTCGTTCTACATGCAGTGCCTCGGCGAGGAGGCGATCGCGGTCGCCCACTCGATGGCGCTGCGCGACGGCGACATGTGCTTTCCCACCTACCGCCAGCAGGGCCTCTTGATCGCGCGCGGCGTGCCGCTGGTCGAGATGATCTGCCAGCTGCTGTCGAACGAGGCCGATCCGCTGAAGGGTCGCCAGCTGCCGGTGATGTATTCGCGGCGCGAAAGCGGCTTCTTCTCGATCTCGGGCAACCTGGCCACGCAGTTCGTCCAGGCGGTGGGCTGGGCGATGGCCTCGGCGATCAAGGGCGACACGAAGATCGCGTCGGGGTGGATCGGCGACGGGTCGACTGCCGAGCCCGACTTCCACAACGCGATCACCTTCGCGCACGTGTATCGGGCGCCGGTGATCCTGAACGTGGTCAACAACCAGTGGGCGATCTCGACGTTCCAGGCGATCGCCGGCGGCGAGCGCGCCACGTTCGCCTCGCGCGGCGCCGGCGCGGGCATCGCGTCGCTGCGCGTCGACGGCAACGACTTCCTCGCGGTGTATGCCGCCTCGCACTGGGCCGCCGAGCGCGCGCGCCACAACCTCGGGCCCACGCTGATCGAATGGGTCACCTACCGCGCGGGCGCGCACTCCACCTCCGACGATCCGTCGAAGTACCGGCCTGCCGACGACTGGCAGCGCTTTCCGCTGGGCGATCCGGTCGCACGGCTCGAGCGCCACCTGGAAGCGCTCGGCGAGTGGTCGGTGAAGCAGGGCGAGCAGCTGCGCAAGGAGATCGAGGCCGAGGTGATTGCCGCGCAGAAGGAGGCCGAGCGCCACGGCACGCTGCTCGACGGGCGCGTGCCGCCGGCCGACACGATCTTCGAGGACGTCTACGCGCAGATGCCCGCGCACCTGCGCCGGCAGCGCGAACAGCTGAGGAACGAATCATGAGTACGCCAGCGCCAGTCGTGCCGGCGGCCGGGGCGCGCACCCGGATGACGATGATCCAGGCGCTGCGCTCGGCGATGGACCTGATGCTCGAGCGCAACTCCGACGTGGTGGTATACGGCGAGGACGTCGGCTACTTCGGCGGCGTGTTCCGCGTCACCGAGGGGCTGCAGGCGAAGCACGGCCGTGCGCGCGTGTTCGATGCGCCGATCTCCGAGGGCGGCATCGTCGGCACCGCGATCGGGATGGCCGCCTACGGGCTGCGTCCGGTGGTCGAGATCCAGTTCGCCGACTACTCGTATCCGGCCTACGACCAGATCGTTTCCGAAGCGGCGCGGCTGCGCTACCGCTCGGCCGGCGACTTCACCGCGCCGATCACGATCCGCATGCCCTGCGGCGGCGGCATCTACGGCGGGCAGACGCACAGCCAGAGCCCCGAGGTGCTCTACACGCACGTCTGCGGCTTGCGCACCGTGATGCCGTCGAACCCGTACGACGCCAAGGGGCTGCTGATCGCCGCCATCGAGTGCGACGACCCGGTGATCTTCCTCGAGCCGAAGCGGCTGTACAACGGCCCGTTCGACGGGCACCACGAGCGGCCGATCGTGCCGTGGTCGAAGCACCCGCTGGCCGACGTGCCCGAGGGCTACTACACGGTACCGCTCGACTCGGCGGCGGTGCGGCGGGCCGGCGCCGACCTCACGGTGCTGGCCTACGGCACGATGGTCCACGTCGCCGAGGCCGCGGCCGCCGAGACCGGCATCGACGCCGAGATCGTCGACCTGCGCAGCCTGTGGCCGCTCGACCTCGACACGATCGTCGCATCGGTGAAGAAGACCGGACGCTGCGTGGTCGTGCACGAGGCGACGCGCACCAGCGGCTTCGGCGCCGAGCTGGCGGCGCTGGTGCAGGAGCACTGCTTCTTCCACCTGGAAGCGCCGATCGAGCGCGTCACCGGCTGGGACACGCCGTACCCGCACGCGCAGGAGTGGGCGTACTTCCCCGGCCCGGGCCGGGTCGGCGCCGCGATGCGCCGCGCGATGGAGGCCTGAGATGGCCGTGCACGTCGTGAAGGTGCCCGACATCGGCGAGGGCATCGCCGAAGTCGAGCTGGTCGAGTGGCTGGTGAAGGCCGGCGACGCGGTCGCCGAGGACCAGTCGCTGGCGATCGTGATGACCGACAAGGCGAGTGTCGAGATTCCGTCGCCGGTTACGGGGACGGTGATGCGGCTCGCCGGCGAGGTCGGGCAGATGCTGGCGGTCGGCGCCGAGCTGGCCGGCATCGAGCCGGACGTTGCCGGCATCGAGGTGGACGCGGCTGGCAAGGGCAGTACGGCCGGCCACGCCGTCGGCGCCAGCGAGGCGATCGCGGCCGGGCCGGCGGTGCGGGCAGGTTCGGCGGCGCAGGCAGGCCCGGCGGCGCAGGCAGGCCCGGCGATGTTGCCGCCGTCGGCGGCCGCGCAGGCGAACGCCCGCGCTGGCGGCGAGAAGCCGCTCGCGTCGCCGTCGGTGCGACGGCACGCGCGCGAACTCGGCGTCGACTTGCGCCAGGTGCCGGGCAGCGGCCCGGGCGGCCGCGTCAGGCACGAGGACGTCGAGACCTTCGCCGCGCGCTCCCGGTCGGCGGCGGGTGTCGGGCATCCGGCCGCGCGCGCACCTGCAGTGGCCGCGGCGGGCGCCGTCGCGCCGCGGCTCGCGGCGCCGGGCGCCGGCTACGCCGAGCGCCACGACGAGCAGGCCGTGCCGGTCGTCGGCCTGCGCCGACGCATCGCCGAGAAGATGCAGGAGGCCAAGCGCCGCATCCCGCACTTCAGCTACGTCGAGGAGGTCGACGTCACCGAGCTCGAGGCGCTGCGCGCGCAACTGAACACGAAGCGCGGCGCTGAACGCGGCCGGCTGACGCTGCTGCCGTTCGTGCTGCGCGCGATCGTGCTCGCGGTGCGCGAGTTCCCGCAGGTCAATGCGCGCTACGACGACGAGGCCAACGTGGTCACCCGCTACGGCGCGGTGCACGTCGGCGTGGCGACGCAGACCGCGGGCGGCCTGATGGTGCCGGTGCTCCGGCATGCCGAGGCACGCGACCTGTGGTCGACCGCGGCCGAGATCGCGCGGCTCGCCGAAGCCGCGCGCAGCGGCAAGGCGACGCGCGAGGAGCTGTCCGGCTCGACGATCACCGTCACCAGCCTCGGCGCGCTCGGCGGCATCGCGTCGACGCCGGTGATCAATTGGCCCGAGGTCGCGATCGTCGGCGTCAACCGGATCGTCGAGCGGCCGGTGATCCGCGGCGGCGTGGTCGTGGCGCGCAGGATGATGAACCTGTCGTCGTCGTTCGACCATCGAGTCGTCGACGGCATGCACGGCGCCGAGTTCGTGCAGGCGGTGCGCGGCTACCTGGAGTGCCCGGCGACGATGTTCGTCGAGTGACGCGTGCCGCGCCGGCGCCGGCTATCGGGGCGCGGGCTGGCCGTTGTCCGGAATGCGGATCTCGCGCGGGCGCTCGACCTCGCGCGTGACCGTTTCGCGGTAGATGCCGCCTTCCTCGACGCTGCCGCGCGTCGTGCCGCCGCCGCGAACGCGATACTCGCAGTCGGCGCGATCTTCGGGCGGCAGCGGCTCGCAGCGCCGCAGCGCGTTCTCGAGGTAGCGGATCGGGTCGTCGGCTCCGTTCGCGAGCCGGCCGCGCCGGGCCTCGGCGCGCGCCGCCGCGGCCTCGCGCAGGCAGGTCGCGCGGTCCGCCGCCGATTCGATGCGCTCGCAGCGCTCGCGTTCGTTCCGGTAGCGCGCCTCCAAGTCGGGCGCGCGGTTCGGCCCCGCAGCGAGCGCGGCCGATGCGGCGGGCAGCGCGCCGGCCGCGCACAAGACGATCGCGGCGAGCGCGTGGCGCGCCCGCAGCCTGGCCGTTGCGGCCCGCCTGGCCGCCCCGCGTTCGTCAGTCGAGCGTGAACCCGACATTGATCGTCACCTGCCAGTGCGCGACCTTGCCGTCGACCACGTGGCCGCGCGTCTCGACGACGCGGAACCACTGGATGTTGTGGATCGTCTGGCTTGCCTTGGCGAGCGCATTGCGGATCGCGTCGTCGGTGCCGGTCTTCGACGAGCCGGTGATCTCGATGTGCTTGTAGACGTGGTTGGTCATGATCGGCCTCCTCGGTCCCGGGTGCACCCGGCCCTGCCATTCTGCACCAGACCGTGCGCGTTGCTCGCGCCGCGCGCCGACGTCATCGCGCCGACCGACGCCATTGCGCCGACGCTATCGCGCCGCGCGCTTCGTGGCCTTGCCGCGCCGTGCGGGCCGCGACGCCTCGTAGGGCTCGGCGCTCGCTTCCTGGATCGAGTACTTGAAGGGATTGCGGATCCGCACGCCGTCGATCAGCGAACCGTCCTGCAGGTCTTCGGTGAGCAGCACCGCGCAGCCCTGCTCGCGCGCCGCGGCGACGACGAGCGCATCCCACCAGGCGAGCCGGAATCGCGCCTGGATGGTGCGTGCGCGCTCCATCGTCTGCCGATCCACCGGCTGCGGGTGCCACTGCATCAGCGCTTCGACGTCGTCCCAGGCCTGGTCTTCGGGAAGGCCCGGCTTCAGCTTGCGGGTGACGGTCACGTAGTACTCGGAGAGCACCTGGGTACTCGTGCGCCCGAGTTCCTGCTGCCAGAGCCATTCGAGCCACGATCGGGCCAACGGCTGGCGCGCGACGTCGTCGACGTCGCGCGCGTACACGAAGACGTTGGCGTCAACGAAGATCGGTGCGCTCATGCACTTCGTCGCGCGTCGGCAGGCGCGAGCGCGCGGCGTTGATGCGCGACGGCTCGCGATCGAGGAAGCGGCGCATCGCGTTCGCGTAGTCGCGCGACTCGCGCATCCGCTTCTCGAGCATTTCGGCGATGTATCGCGAGACGCTCTTGTCCTCGCGGGCCGCCGAGACGCGTACCCACGCGGCGGTCTTTTCCTCCAGCGTGATCGTGACGTTTTTCATGCGCATCCGCCCGGGCTTTCTGCACGAATTCAGTGTAACACGGATTCCGTGTCGAATGCGGCCCCGGCCGCAAAGGTCGTTGCCCGTGGCTCGCCCGTGGTCGCCCGTGGTCGCCCGAGCCCCGCCTAACCCGCTCCACCCTGCCACGGTGCCGCGCCCTCGACCAGCCTGGCCAGCACCTCGCCCGGCGCCTGCACCGCGCTGCGCTGGTGATAGAACCCGAGCGCGCGCAGCCCGCCGAGCTCCTCCCCGCCGCCGGCGCGCCCCGGCCCGCCGTGCAGCGACATCGGCATCACGTTGCCGTGGCCGGTGTGGCTCTTGCCGACTGCCGGCGTCACGACGTGCAGGCGGCCGTGCGCGTGCGCCATCTCGACGGCGGCGCGCGCGATGAAGTCGGTGTCGTCGCTGAACACCGACGCGACCAGCGAGCCGAAGCCGCGCCGCGCGAGCGCGAACGCGTGGTCGGCGTCGCGGTACGGCACCACCGTGGCCACCGGCCCGAACACCTCGACGTCGTGCACCAGCTTCGCGGCGTCGCCGTCGTCGACCGCGAACAGGTGCGGCATCACGCAGGCCGCGACCTTCGGGTCGGCGTCGACGAGGTCGGCGTCCTTGCCGGCCCAAGCGAGCCGCGCTTCGCGCCCGAGCACGCCGAGGCCTTCGCGCACCGCGGCGAGCTGCGCGCGGCTGGCCAGCGCGCCCATCCGCACCGCCTCGTTGCGCGGGTTGCCGACCTTGACCGCCGCGAGCGCCGCGGCGATCGCCTCGGTGGCGGCCGCGGCGTGCGCCTGCGGCACCAGCACGCGGCGGATCGCGGTGCACTTCTGCCCCGACTTGACGGTCATCTCGCGGACGACCTCCTTCACCATCAGCGCGAACGCGTCGCTGCCCGGCGCGGCGTCGGGGCCCAGCAGCGCGCTGTTCAGGCTGTCGGTCTCGGCGTTCACGCGGATCGAATGGCGCAGCACGTTCTCGTGCGCGCTGATCGAGCGCGCGGTGTCGGCCGAGCCGGTGAACGAGACCAGGTCGAACGGCTCGAGCGCGTCGATCAGTCCTTCGGAGCGTCCGCAGACGATCGACAGCGCGCCCTCGGGCAGCGCGCCGGCGGCGATCACGTCGGCGACCATCTGCTGCGTGAGCCACGCGGTGGCGGTGGCCGGCTTGACGACGACCGGCACGCCCGACAGCAGCGCCGGCGCCGCCTTCTCCCAAAGACCCCACGCCGGGAAGTTGAATGCGTTGATGAACAGCGCGATGCCGCGCTGCGGCACGAGGAAGTGGCCGCTCTGGAACGCGCCGTCCTTGCCGAGCTTCACCGCGTCGCCATCGGCGAGCCAGCGCGCAGCGCCGAGCTTCGCGCCCCATCGCGCGTACTGCGTCAGCGTGTAGATCGCGCCGTCGATGTCCACTGCCGAGTCGTTGCGCGTCGTGCCCGAGTTCTGCAGCGCAATGTCGTAGTAGGCGTCGCGCTGGCCTTGCAGCACCTCGGCGATGCGCGCAAGCTGTGCCGAGCGCTCCGCATACGTGAGCGCGCGCAGCGCCGCGCCGCCCCGGCTGCGAGCGAACGCGTATCCCTCGGCCAGGTCGAGCCCGGCGCCCGAGACGCGCACGAGCTCCGTGCCCAGCACCGGGTCGAACAGCGGGGTGCCGGCGCCGCTGCCGGTCTGCCAGCGGCCCGCGAAATGGTTGTCGAGCAGTCGGGTCATGGTTTCGGTTCCTCGAAAAGAAAGCCCCCGCACCCGTGCGAAGGGGCTTGACGCCGCCAGAAGTATGCATCATTATGCATTGACGCGCATCAATTCTGCAATATATTTCCTGTTCCGGTTTCTCTTGCTGCGCGGCCTTCCGCGGGTCTGCGCCCGCCGCCGGGCCGCCCGGTCCCTCTCAACGCGAGGAGCATCGCATGAGCGAATCCCCCAGGGTCGACTACCAGACCGACCCGTCGAAATACCGTCACCTGAAGCTCGCCTTCGACGGCCCCGTCGCCACGCTGTCGATCGACATCGACGAGGACGCCGGCATCCGTCCGGGCTACAAGCTCAAGCTCAATTCGTATGATCTGGGCGTCGACATCGAGTTGCACGACGCGCTGCAGCGCATCCGCTTCGAGCACCCCGAGGTGCGCTCGGTCGTCGTGACGAGCGCCAAGGATCGCATCTTCTGCTCGGGCGCGAACATCTTCATGCTGGGGTTGTCGAGCCACGCGTGGAAGGTGAACTTCTGCAAGTTCACCAACGAGACGCGCAACGGCATCGAGGACTCCAGCCGCCATTCGGGGCTGAAGTTCGTCGCCGCGCTCAACGGCGCGTGCGCCGGCGGCGGCTACGAGCTGGCGCTGGCCTGCGACGACATCGTGCTGGTCGACGACCGCTCGTCGTCGGTGTCGCTGCCCGAGGTGCCGCTGCTCGGCGTGCTGCCCGGCACCGGCGGCCTCACGCGCGTCACCGACAAGCGCAAGGTGCGCCACGATCGCGCCGACATCTTCTGTACCACCACCGAAGGCGTGCGCGGCCAGCGCGCGAAGGAGTGGCGGCTGGTCGACGAAGTGGCCAAGCCGCAGGACTTCGCCCGCGTCGTGAAAGAGCACGCGCTCGCGCTGGCCGCGAAGAGCGACCGGCCGGCCGACGCGAAAGGCGTCGCGCTGGTGCCGCTCGAGCGCACGATCGACGCCGACGGCCATCACTACCGCTACGTCGACGTCAAGGTCGACCGCGCGCGCCGCACCGCCACCTTCGTCGTGAAAGGTCCGAGCGGCGCGCAACCGACGGGCATCGACGGGATCGTCGCCGCGGGCGCCGGCTGGTGGCCGCTGCAGATGGCGCGCGAGCTCGACGACGCAATCCTGTCGATGCGCACCAACGAGCTCGACCTGGGCGTCTGGCTGATGAAGACCGAGGGCGACCTGGCCGCGGTGCAGGCCGTCGACGCCACGCTGCTCGAGCACCGCAAGCACTGGTTCGTGCGCGAGGTGATCGGCATGCTGCGCCGCACGCTCGCCCGCCTGGACGTGAGCGCGCGCACGATGTTCGCGCTGATCGAGCCGGGCTCGTGCTTCGCCGGCACGCTGGCCGAGATCGCGTTCGCCGCCGACCGCAGCTACATGCTGGTGCTGCCCGACGAGCCGGCGAAGGCGCCGCGCATCGCGCTCACCGGGATGAACTTCGGCACCTACCCGATGGTCAATGGCCAGTCGCGGCTCGCGCGCCGCTTCTACGAGGAAGAAGCGCCGCTGGCGGCCGCGCGCGAGCAGGTCGGCAAGCCGCTCGGCGGCGAAGAGGCCGAGCGACTCGGCCTGGTCACCGCCGCGCCCGACGACATCGACTGGGCCGACGAGATCCGCATCGCGATCGAGGAGCGCTCGGCGATGTCGCCCGACGCGCTTACCGGCCTCGAGGCGAACCTGCGCTTCGCCGGCAAGGAGACGATGGAAACGCGAATCTTCGGCCGGCTCACCGCCTGGCAGAACTGGATCTTCATCCGCCCGAACGCGGTCGGCGACAAGGGCGCGCTGAAGGTCTACGGCAAGGGCGAGAAGGCCGCCTTCGACTGGAACCGCGTCTGAGAACGTGTTCGCACGTTCCGACGTTCTAATGGACATCAGGAGCCAACTCATGAGCAGCATCGACTACAGCGAGAAGATCCCCAACAACGTCAACCTGTCGGAAGACCGCACGCTGCAGCGCGCGCTCGAGCAGTGGCAG
>CALMSQ010000038.1:0-6926 GCA_937872345.1 uncultured Burkholderiales bacterium
TACCGCCGATTCGATGGTCGTCGACGACTACTATCGCGAGGGGCGCGCGATCAACCAGCAACTGGCTCGCGACCAGCGGGCGAGCGCGCTCGGGCTGCACGCGACGCTGTCGGGCAATGGCGGCACGGGAATCACGCTGGCGCTGACGGCAACGCGCGACATCGCGTGGCCCGCACAGCTCACGCTGCGCGTGATCCACGCCGCCCGGGCCGAGCTCGACGTCGCCTATCCGTTGCGACATGCGGGCGGCGGCACCTACCGTGCCGACGGCGTGTTGCCGAGCGGCGGACGCTGGCTGGTCCAGGTCGAGGACCCGGCGCGCAGCTGGCGGCTGGTCAAGCCGGTCGTCACGCGCTTCGACGCGCCGATCGAGTTGCGGGCGGCCAGGCGATGAGCGCTGCGCGGACGCGAGGGGAGGAGGCGATGCACGACGATCGGCCGCCGATCGGCAGCCGAAGGCTCGGCCGTTTCATGATGCAGGTGCTGTGGCCCGCGTTCCTGATGGCGATCGTCGCCGAAGGCGTGCTGTTCTCGATGGTCGACCCGCAGGAACTGGTCATCGTCGGTCTGCACCTGGCCGACAGCCGGGAAGCCGCCTACACGGTCGGCTTCTTCGTGTTCTGGGCCCTGTTCGCGTGCTCGAGCGGCATCACTTACCTGCTCAGCCACGGCATGCAGGAGCCCCCCGCAGGCCAGTGAGACGGTCCGGGGGTCGCTGGCCCCGCCCGAAACGTCGACCAGCGCCCCCGTGACGCGCGCGCCCTGCGACTTCAGGGTTCGCCCTGTCCGATGCGCCCGAGGCGGCGCCGGTCGCGCTTGGTCGGCCGCCCGCCCTCGATCGCCGCGGCCGGCTCGACGTGCAGGCGCCGCGCCTCGCGGCGCTCGGCGCGACGCGCGATCGACTCGTCGGACTCGCGATAGAGCGCCTGCGCCACCGGCGCGGGCCCGCGCGCGTCGCTCAATCCGAGCACGCGCACGGAGCGTTCGACGTCGTCGATGCGCACGCTCAGCTCGTCGCCGATCCGCACCGGCCGCGCCAGCTTGACCCGCTCGCCGTCGACGAGCACGCGGCCCCGGTCGATCGCCTGCTGCGCGAGGCTGCGCGTCTTGAAGAAGCGCGCCGCCCAGAGCCACTTGTCGAGGCGCACCCCTGCGTCGGGTGGCTGGTTCGCGTCATCGGTCGGACGGCGGTTCGGCATGGTGGGGACGGCGGCGAAGCGCCGGTCGTTCTCGGCTATTCTAGTGCGCTGACGAACCCGACGGCCACTGCGGAGCGCCATTCATGACCGTGCCCTACAAGGAGCGCTACTTCGAAGACTTCCGGCCCGGGGAGGTGATCGAGTTCGGCGACTACCTCGTGACCGAGGAAGAAATCGTCGAATTCGCCCGGCGCTACGATCCGCAGCCCTTTCACGTCGACAGGAAGGCCGCAGCCGAGTCGATCTACGGCGGGCTGATCGCGAGCGGCTGGATGACCGGCAGCATCATGATGCGCCTGCTCGTCGACCACTTCATCGCACCGGCCTCGAGCATGGGATCTCCCGGCGTCGACGAGGTGCGCTGGTCCAGGCCGGTGCGTCCCGGCGACCGCCTGCACGTGCGCGTCACGATCGTCGACACGAAGCGCTCGCAGAGCAAGCCCGACCGCGGCATCGTCCAGGTTCAGCAGGAGATGATCAACCAGCAGGGCGACACGGTGATGAGCCTGCGCGGCATGAGCCTGTCGAAATGCCGCACGCCGGCGCCGGCCTGAGGGGGTTCGCGAATGCTCAGGCTCTGGGGGCGCACGACCTCGTCGAACGTGCAGAAGGTGATGTGGCTGTGCGCCGAGCTCGCACTGCCGTACGAGCGGATCGACGCGGGCGGCCCGTTCGGGCGCACGCAGGAGCCGGCCTACCTGGCGCTGAATCCCAACGGCCTCGTGCCGACCATCGAGGACGACGACTTCGTGCTGTGGGAGTCGAACACGATCCTGCGCTACCTCGCCAATCGCCACGGCGCGCACGCGTGGTACCCGGTCGAGCCGCGCGCGCGAGCACAGGTCGAGAAGTGGATGGACTGGTCGTCCACCACCTTCGGCCCGGCGCTGTTCAACGCGTTCTGGCAGCTGGTGCGCACGCCGCCGGCGCAGCGCGATGCGGCCGTGATCGCCGAGAGCGTGCGCAAGACCGCGACGGTGCTTCGCATCGCCGACGCGCAGCTGGCCGACCGCGCTTTCCTGTGCGGCGACGCGCCGACGCTCGCCGACGTCTGCATCGGCGTCTACGCGTATCGCTGGTTCGAGCTGCCGATCGAGCGGCCCGACCTCCCGGCGCTGCGCGCGTGGTACGACCGGCTGGCGCAACGCCAGCCGTATCGCGACGTGGTGATGATCCCGATCCGCTGAGCTTCGCCGACGTCAAGGGCGCTCGGGCCGCGGCCAGGGCCGCTGCCGCGGCCTGACCTGCTCGACCAGGCGCGCAAGGCGCATCACGCCGAGGTCGTCGAACCGGCGTCCGATCAGTTGCACGCCGATCGGCAACCCGTCGTCGCTGAAGTCCCAGTTGATCGACGCGGCCGGCTGCTCGCTCATGTTCCAGGCGACGGTGAAGGCGATGTGCGGCAGCGCGTCGTGCGGATCGTCGCCCGGGCACGCGGACTGCGCGTCGTAGGGCAGGATCGGCGAGGTCGGCGACAGCACGT
The DNA here is from genome assembly GCA_937872345.1 of uncultured Burkholderiales bacterium. Taxonomy (GTDB): domain Bacteria; phylum Pseudomonadota; class Gammaproteobacteria; order Burkholderiales; family Burkholderiaceae_E; genus Zeimonas. The sequence goes on from CALMSQ010000038.1 coordinate 2,683, forward strand.
AGTCGAAATCGGCCGTGGCGCGCACCGCCGCCTCGCGCATCGCCACCACCTGCGAATAGGCCGACATCACGTCGGCGCCGCTGAACGCCTTCGCGCGCCAGGTGCACCACTCGACGATGAACGGAAGGACCTTCGCGCGCACCTCCGGTGTCATGGCCGCGATGTCGTTGAAGGAGCGGGCCTCGAAGAACGCGTTCATGCCGTCGAGCATCGCCTCGGTGAGGAACGACTGCATCGGCTCGACCACCGCGCCGGCCGCCTCGAGCGCGCGAGCCGCCGACTCGCAGGCCGCGACCACGGCTGGCTGCGGGGGCAATCCGACGCACATGTCGGTGAGCAGGCCGATGCGCAGCCGCTTCGCGTCGAGCCCGTCGAGTTGCGCCGCGTAGTCCACCGGCTGGTAGGGCAGGCTCATGAAGTCGCGCCGGTCCGGCCGGGCGAGCTCGTTCATCAGCAACGCCGCGTCGTGCACGCTGCGCGTCATCGGCCCCGCGACCCGGCCCATGTAGGGCGGGTCGATCGGCACCCTGCCGAGGCTGGGCTTGAGCGCGAAAAGCCCGCAGTGGGTCGCGGGCAAGCGCACGGATCCGCCGATGTCGGTGCCGACGTGCAGCGGGCCGTAACCTGCGGCCGCGGCGGCCGCCGCACCCGACGACGAACCCGACGTGTTGCGGTCGAGCCGCCACGGATTGCGCGTAACGCCGTGCATCGAGGACACCCCCGACGACAGCATCCCGAAATCGGGCATCGTCGTCTTGCCGACGATGACGCAGCCGGCCTCGCGCACGCGCGCCGCCGGCGGCGCGTCGGCCGGCTTGGGCTCGAGCCCGGTCGCGGCCGTGCCGAGCGGCGCCGGGTCGCCCTTCGTGTACAGGTTCTCCTTCAGCGTGACCGGCACCCCGTCGAGCGCCGACAACGGCCGGCCGGCGCGCCAGCGCGCCTCGGACTCGCGCGCCGCCGCGAGCGCGGCGTCGCGGTGGACGAGGTACATCGCGTTGATCAGCGGTTCCCAGGCGTCGACGCGCTCGAGCACCGCGCGCAGCGCGTCGACCGGCGACGCCTCCCCGCTGCGAAACGCCGCCGCCAGTCGGGCGGCGCCCAGGTCTGCCAGCGAGTGCATCCCGGACTGCGCCCGATCAGCGCGGCAGGTCCGACGCGCCCATCAGGAACTCGTCGACCGCGCGCGCGCACTGCCGGCCCTCGCGGATCGCCCAGACGACCAGCGACTGGCCGCGGCGCATGTCGCCGGCCGCGAACACCTTCGGCACGTTGGTCGCGTAGCAGCCCGCGCCTTCGGTGCTCGCCTGCGCGTTGCCGCGCGCGTCCTTGTGCACGCCGAACGCCTCGAGCACCTTGCCGACCGGCGAGACGAAGCCCATCGCGAACAGCACCAGGTCGGCCGGCAGCTCGAACTCCGAGCCGGGCACCTCGGCCATCTTCATCTGGCCGCTGGCCTCGTCCTTCTTCCACTCGACGCGCGCGGCGAGCAGCGCCCTGACGTTGCCCTTGCCGTCGTCGACGAAGCGCTTGGTGGTGACCGCCCAGTCGCGCGCGCAGCCCTCCTCGTGCGACGAGGAGGTGCGCAGCTTGTAGGGCCAGTTGGGCCAGGTCAGCGGCTTGTTCTCCTGCTCCGGGGGCTGGGGCAGCAACTCGAACTGCGTCACCGACTTCGCGCCCTGGCGGTTGCTGGTGCCGACACAGTCGGAGCCGGTGTCGCCGCCGCCGATCACGATGACCCGCTTGCCGGTGGCGAGGATCTGCTTGTCGACCTTGTCGCCGGCCACGACCTTGTTCTGCTGCGGCAGAAACTCCATCGCGAAGTGCACGCCGCGCAGTTCGCGGCCGGGCACCTGCAGGTCGCGGGGCAACTCTGCACCGCCGGTCAGCGCGACCGCGTCGAATTCCTCGAGCAGCTTCGCGGCCGGCAGCGTCTCGCGCGACCAGTCGGTGACCCCGCCGACGCCCGCCTCGCCGACCAGCACGCCGGTGCGGAAGCGCACGCCCTCGGCCTGCATCTGCTCGACGCGCCGGTCGATGTGGCGCTTCTCGAGCTTGAAGTCGGGAATGCCGTAGCGCAGCAGCCCGCCGATCCGGTCGTTCTTCTCGAACACCGTAACCTCGTGGCCGGCACGCGCAAGCTGCTGCGCGCAGGCCAGCCCTGCGGGGCCCGAACCGACGACCGCGACCTTCTTGCCGGTCGGGCGTGCGGGCGGCTGCGGCACGACCCAGCCCATCTCCCAGCCCTTGTCGATGATCGCGTGCTCGATCGACTTGATGCCCACCGGGTCACTGTTGATGTTCAGCGTGCAGGCCGCCTCGCACGGCGCCGGGCAGATCCGGCCGGTGAACTCGGGGAAGTTGTTGGTCGAGTGAAGCGTGTCGAGCGCGAGCTTCCAGTTGCCCCGATAGACCAGGTCGTTCCAGTCGGGAATGATGTTGTTGACCGGGCAGCCGTTCTGGCAGAACGGAATGCCGCAGTCCATGCAGCGCGCGCCCTGTTTCGACGCTTCCTCGTCGGACAGGTGCATGACGAACTCACGGTAGTGCCGCACGCGCGCTTTCGCGTCTTCTGCGGCCTCCTGGAGGCGCTGGAACTCGAGGAACCCTGTGACTTTGCCCATTTCGCTGCTTCGTTCGCGCTGTGTCGTTCGGTAGGTGCCTGGCGGCGCTGCCCGCCGCGCCGCTCAGGCCGTGGTCTTCTTCTGCTTCGGCCGGACCTGCTGCTTCGCGTGGATCTCGCCGAGCGCGCGCTTGTACTCGCTCGGGAAGACCTTGACGAACTGCGCGCGGCTGCGGTCCCAGTGATCGAGGATCGTCCGCGCCTTCTCGCTTCCGGTGAAGCGGAAGTGCTTCTCGATCAGCCCCTTCAGGATGATCTCGTCGCACTCGCCGCGATGCCAGGTCGACGGATCGGTCTGCACCAGCTGCTCGGAGGTCGACAGCACCCGCTCGAGCCCGACCATCGACAGGTTGCAGCGCGACTCGAAGCGGCCGTCCGGATCGAAGACGTAGGCGATGCCACCCGACATGCCGGCGGCGAAGTTGCGGCCGGTGTCGCCGAGCACGACCACGGTGCCACCCGTCATGTACTCGCATCCGTGGTCGCCGGTGCCTTCGACGACGGCGGTCGCACCCGAGTTGCGCACGCAGAAGCGCTCGCCGGCGACGCCCGAGAAGAACGCCTCGCCGTCGATCGCCCCGTACATCACCGTGTTGCCGACGATGATGTTCTGGTCGGCCTGGCCGCGGAAGTCGTTGGTCGGCCGCACGATGATGCGGCCACCCGACATCCCCTTGCCGACGTAGTCGTTCGCCTGCCCGACCAGGTCGAGCGTGACGCCGCTGGCGAGGAACGCGCCCAGGCTCTGCCCGGCCGTGCCGTTGAGCTGGATGTGGATCGTGTCGTCGGGCAGGCCCTCGTGCCCGTAGCGGCGCGCGACCTCGCCCGAGAGCATCGTGCCGACCGTGCGGTTGACGTTGCGGATCGGGAGGATGAACGACACCTTCTCGCGCCGCTCGAGCGCCGGCCTGGCCAACTCGATCAGCTTGTTGTCGAGCGCGTGCGCGAGCCCGTGGTCCTGCGAGTCGACCTGGTGGCGCGGCACCTCGGCCGCAACGGCCGGGAGGTGGAAGATGCGCGAGAAGTCGAGCCCTTTCGCCTTCCAGTGCTCGATGCCCTTGCGGGTGTCGAGCAGGTCGGCGCGGCCGATCAGGTCATCGAAGCGGCGAATGCCGAGCCGCGCCATCAGCTCGCGCGCCTCCTCGGCCACGAAGAAGAAGAAATTGACGACGTGCTCGGGCTTGCCCTGGAACTTGCGGCGCAGCACCGGATCCTGGGTGGCCACGCCAACCGGGCAGGTGTTCAGGTGGCACTTGCGCATCATGATGCAGCCCTCGACCACCAGCGGCGCGGTGGCGAAGCCGAATTCGTCCGCGCCCAGCAGCGCGCCGATCACGACGTCGCGACCGGTCTTCATCTGGCCGTCGGCCTGCACCACGATCCGCCCGCGCAGCCCGTTGAGCACCAGCGTCTGCTGGGTCTCGGCCAGGCCGAGCTCCCACGGGGTGCCGGCGTGCTTGATCGACGACCAGGGCGAGGCGCCGGTGCCGCCGTCGTGGCCGGCGATGACCACGTGGTCGGCCTTGGCCTTGCTGACCCCTGCCGCGACCGTGCCGACGCCGACCTCGGACACCAGCTTGACCGACACCGAGGCGCGCGGGTTCGCGTTCTTCAGGTCGTGGAT
>CALMSQ010000039.1:0-5554 GCA_937872345.1 uncultured Burkholderiales bacterium
CGAAGGCATTCCCGCCTTCCACTACATGATCGCGGTGGCCGGCGGCGACGACATCCGCTGCGCGCCGTACGCGATGTTCGGCACCGCGGCGCTGTCCGCGGCGGCGCGCACGGCGCTCGAGGGGCGCCGCGCGTGCCTGCTGGCGCAGCACGGGCTGGTGGCGCTGTCGGGCACGCTCGAGGCGGCGCTCGAGCTCGCGGTCGAGGTCGAGTTGCTCGCGCGAATCTACTGGCAGGCACTGCAGGTCGGCGAGCCTGCGCGGCTCGACGCCGCGGCGATGGCGAGCGTGCACGCGCGTTTCGCGCGCTACCGGCCCGATCCGACCGGCTGAAGCCCGGGGCGGCGCGGTCGCCCGGCGCCACACGCGGGGCGGTCGCCCGGCGCCGTTCGCGGCGCGGCCGCCTGCCGCGTCAGGCCGCGCGGGCCGGCCTGGCGCGCTTGCGCGGCGAGGCGGCGGCGGCCTGCGCCGTGAGGGGCTCGCGCAGCACCCGCGCCAGGTAGCGACCCGTGTGGCTGGCCTCGCAGCCGGCGATCTCCTCGGGCGTGCCGGCGGCCACCACGGTGCCCCCGCCGTCGCCGCCCTCGGGGCCGAGGTCGATCACCCAGTCGGCGGTCTTGATCACGTCGAGGTTGTGCTCGATCACGATGACCGTGTTGCCGTGGTCGCGCAGCGCGTGGATCACCTTCAGCAACAGCGCGATGTCGTGGAAATGCAGCCCGGTGGTCGGTTCGTCGAGGATGTACAGCGTGCGCCCGGTGTCGCGCTTGGACAGCTCTTCGGCGAGCTTCACGCGCTGCGCCTCGCCGCCCGACAGGGTCGTTGCGCTCTGGCCCAGCCGCACGTAGCCCAGGCCCACGTCGAGCAGCGTCTGCAGCTTGCGCCGGATCGCCGGCACCGCCGACAGCAGCTCCGACGCCTGCTCGATCGTCATGTCGAGCACCTCGGCGATGTTGTGCCCCTTGTACTGCACCTCGAGTGTCTCGCGGTTGTAGCGCCGGCCCGCGCACACGTCGCAGGGCACGTAGACGTCGGGAAGGAAATGCATCTCGACGCGAATCACCCCGTCGCCTTCGCAGGCCTCGCAGCGCCCGCCCTTGACGTTGAACGAGAAGCGCCCGGGGCCGTAGCCCCTCTCGCGCGCGGTGGGCGTCTCGGCGAACAGCTCGCGGATCGGGGTGAACAGGCCGGTATAGGTGGCGGGGTTCGATCGCGGCGTACGCCCGATCGGGCTCTGGTCGACGTTGATCACCTTGTCGACGTGCTCGAGGCCTTCGATTGCCTCGTGCGGGGCGGCCTCGACCGACGAGCGGTTGATCGTTCGGGCGGCTGCCGCGTACAGCGTGTCGTTGACCAGCGTCGACTTGCCCGAGCCCGAAACGCCGGTCACGCAGACCAGCAGCCCGAGCGGGATCTCGACCGACAGGTGACGCAGGTTGTTGCCGCTCGCGCCGCGCACCAGCAGGCGCTGCTCGCCCGGTGCCTTGCGCGCCGCGGGCAGCTCGATGCGCAGCGCGCCCGCGAGGTAGCGGCCGGTGAGCGAGGCGTCGCTCGCCTCGATCGCTTCCGGAGGCCCCTCGGCGACGACGTGGCCGCCGTGCTCGCCGGCGCCGGGCCCCATGTCGATCACGTGGTCGGCGGCGCGGATCGCGTCCTCGTCGTGCTCGACCACCAGCACCGAATTGCCGAGGTCGCGCAGGTGCTTGAGCGTCGATATCAGCCGGTCGTTGTCGCGCTGGTGCAGGCCGATCGACGGCTCGTCGAGCACGTACATCACGCCGGTGAGTCCGGAGCCGATCTGCGACGCGAGCCGGATCCGCTGCGATTCGCCGCCCGAGAGCGTCTCGGCGGCGCGGTCGAGCGACAGGTAGTCGAGGCCGACGTTGTTCAGGAAGCGCAGCCGGTCGACGATCTCACGCACGATGCGCTCGCCGATGACCTGCTTCGCGCCCGGCAGCGCGAGCGACTGGAACCAGTCGAACGCCTGGCGCAGCGTCAGCGCCGACAGTTCGTAGATCGGGCGATCGGCGCCGCGCGGGCCGACGCGGACGAAGCGCGCGTCGATGCGCAGCCGCGTGCCCTCGCAGGTGGGGCAGACGCGCGAGTTCAGGTACTTGGACAGCTCCTCGCGGACGTGTGCCGAGTCGGTCTCCTTGTGCCGGCGCTGCAGGTTCGGGATCACGCCCTCGAACGCGTGCTCGCGCACGGTCGGCCTGCCGCCGTCGGCGACGTAGGTGAACGGGATCTTCTCGCTGCCCGAGCCGTGCAGCACCACGTGCCGCACGCGCTCGGGCAGTGCCTCGAACGGCGCGTCGATGTCGAAGCCGTAGAACGCGGCGAGGTTCTGCAGCAGCTGGAAGTAGAACTGGTTGCGCCGGTCCCAGCCCTTGATCGCCCCCGACGCGAGGCTCAGGTTCGGGAACGGCACGACGCGCCTGGGGTCGAAGAACTGCACCACGCCGAGCCCGTCGCACTCGGGGCACGCGCCGATCGGGTTGTTGAACGAGAACAGGCGGGGCTCGAGCTCGGGCAGCGAGTGGTTGCACACCGGGCACGCGAAGCGGCTCGAGAACAGCTGCTCGGCGCCGCCGTCGATGTCGACGGCGATCGCGCGCCCGTCGGCGACGCGCAGCGCCGTCTCGAACGACTCGGCCAGCCGCTGGCGGATCGACGGGGCGACCTTCACGCGGTCGACGACGACGTCGATCGAATGCTTCTGGTTGCGGCTGAGCTTCGGCGCGTCGCCCGCGCCCAGTTCGAAGATGCGTGGCTCGGCACCCTCGCCGCGCACCCGCACGCGCACGAATCCCTGCGCCTGCAGGTCGGCGAAGAGCTCGAGGTGCTCACCCTTGCGGTTGGCGAGCACCGGCGCGAGGATCATGAGCCGCGTGCCCTCGGGCATCGCCAGCACCGCGTCGACCATCTGCGACACGGTCTGCGCCTCGAGGACGTGCTCGGGGTGCTCGGGGCAGTACGGCGTGCCGACCCGCGCGAACAGCAGGCGCAGGTAGTCGTGGATCTCGGTCACGGTGCCGACCGTCGAGCGCGGATTGTGGCTGGTGGCCTTCTGCTCGATCGAGATCGCCGGCGACAAGCCCTCGATCAGGTCGACGTCGGGTTTCTCCATCAGCTGCAGGAACTGCCGCGCGTACGTCGAGAGCGACTCGACGTAGCGACGCTGGCCTTCGGCGTACAGCGTGTCGAACGCGAGCGAGGATTTCCCGGATCCCGACAGGCCGGTGATCACCACCAGCCGGTTGCGCGGCACGTCGAGGCTGACGTTCTTCAGGTTGTGGGTGCGTGCACCCCGGACGCGGATCGATTCCATGGGGTCGAAAGCCAATCGGCTAATATACCCGGTCGCGAATGCCTACGTGATGCACCCCCCGTCCCCCGACCCTCCGGCCGGCGCCGATCCGGCCGCCGGCGTGCACGCGCCGCCGCCCGGACGCGACTCGCCGCGCGCGAGCGGTGCCCGGCGCGATCCCATGACCGCGCCCGAATTGCGCTCGAGCGTCTCGCTCGCGACGATCTTCGCGCTGCGGATGCTGGGCCTGTTCCTGATCCTGCCGGTGTTCGCAGTGCACGCGCGCGGCATGCCCGGCGGCAACGACGCGACACTGATCGGCCTCGCGCTCGGCATCTATGGGCTCACGCAGGCGGTGCTGCAGATTCCGCTCGGCGTGGCCTCCGACCGCTTCGGCCGCAAGCCGGTCATCGTGTTCGGCCTGCTGCTGTTCGCCGCGGGCAGCTTCATCGCGGCCGGCGCGCACGACCTCGCCACCGTCATCGCAGGCCGCGCGGTGCAGGGCGCCGGCGCGATCTCGGCGGCTATCACCGCGCTGATCGCGGACAGCACGCGCGACTCCCAGCGCACGAAGGCGATGGCGATGGTCGGGGCGTCGATCGGACTGACCTTCTCGTTGTCGCTGGTCGGCGCGCCGCTGCTCTATGAAGCGGTAGGCATGGGCGGCATCTTCGCGCTCACCGGCCTGCTCGCGCTGGCCGCGATCGCCGTCGTCACGCTGGTGACGCCCGCGGCGCCGCCGGCCGCGGCCGGGTCGGGTGTCTCGCGCACGCCGTTCGCCCGCGTCGCGCTCGAGCCCGACCTGCTGCGGCTGAACTTCGGCATCTTCACGCTGCACGCGGCGCAGATGGCGATGTTCGTCGTGCTGCCCACCTGGCTGGCCGATCGCGCCGGCATCGCGCTCGGCGACCACTGGAAGCTCTACCTGCCGGTCGTGCTGCTGTCGTTCGCGCTGATGATGCCGCCCCTGATCTGGAGCGAGCGCGTCGGCCGCCTGCGCGGCCTGTTCCTTGCCGCGGTCGCGCTGCTGCTCGGCGTGCAGGTGCTGCTGGCGTTGCAGCCGAACGGCCTAGTCCCGCTGGCGCTCTTGCTGCTGGGCTTCTTCGTCGGCTTCAATATCCTCGAAGCGAGCCTGCCTTCGCTGGTGTCGCGGCTGGCGCCGCCCGACGCGAAGGGCACCGCGCTGGGCATCTACAACACCACGCAGTCGCTCGGGCTGTTCTTCGGCGGCGTGCTCGGTGGCTGGGTGCAGCACGGGTGGGGCAAGCCGGCGGTGTTCGACGCCTGCGCCGTGCTGATGGCGCTGTGGCTGCTGGTGGCGGCGCGCCAGAGGCGCTGGCCCGCGGCGGCTCGCGGCGGGGCGGCGGCGTGAAACAATCGGTTCCTGCGACATTTCCCGGGAGGGCAGCATGGCTTCGGTGAACAAGGTAATCCTCATCGGCAATCTCGGCCGCGATCCCGAAACGCGCTATGCGCCCAGCGGAAGCGCGATCTGCAACGTGCGGATCGCGACCACGCGCAACTGGAAGGACAAGGCCTCCGGCGAGAAGCGCGAGGAGACCGAGTGGCACAGCGTCGTGTTCTACGACCGACTTGCCGAGATCGCGGGCGAGTACCTGAAGAAGGGCCGCCCGGTCTACGTCGAAGGCCGGCTCAAGACCCGCAAGTGGCAGGACAAGGACGGCCAGGACCGCTACACGACGGAGATCATCGCGACCGAGATGCAGCTGCTCGGCTCGCGTGACGGTGGCGGTGCCGGCGACGACGGCGGCTACTCGCGCGAGCCCGCCGCGTCGGGCTCGCCGGCGCGCGGTCCGGCACGCGCCGGTGCCGGCGGGGCCGGCGGTGCCGGCGGGGCCGCGCCCGGCGGCGGCAAGCCGGCGAACTTCGACGACATGGACGACGACATTCCGTTCTGACGCCGCTGCAGCGCCGCGGGCCCGGCGCGCTGCGCCGCTTCAGCGCGCGGGCGCCGGTGACCGCAGCGCCCTGACCCGGCGCAGCTTGCCGCTGACCGGATTGACCTCCGGCGGGCAGTCGTCCAGCTTCAGATCCACCGGTCCCACGCCCTGGGCCTTCAGGAACCGGGCCAGCGCGCGCACGGCGCGCCGCCCGTCGACCGAACGGCGGCGCGCGCCGGGCGCATCGACGCGCAGGCACAGCGCGTTGCGCGCGGTCTGGATCAGCTGGAAGCGGTGCACGCCGGTCTCTTCCTCGATCACCGTCTCGATCGCCAGCGGCAGCAGCCG
>CALMSQ010000040.1:0-3892 GCA_937872345.1 uncultured Burkholderiales bacterium
CCGCCGGTGCCGACGACGTCGATCTTCAGCCGCACCGACGGTGTCGTGTCGTGGCAGTGCTGCGTCGAGAAGGAGGGCCCGGCTGCCGAGAACATCGAGGTCGAGGCGAGCCACCTCGGCATGGGCTTCAACCCGATGGTGCTCTACGCGGTCGCAGACCGGCTCGCCCAGCCCGAAGGGGGCTGGCAGCCGTTCGACCGGGCCGGCGTGCGCGCGCTGCTCTATCGCGATCCGCGGCGCAAGACCTGGTACTGAGCCGGCGAGGCCGGAGCCCGCCGCAGGGAGACGAATGATGCCGGCGGTCGACGCAAACGGCGTGCGCCTCGACTACGAGTCGATGGGCGACCCGCAGGCGCCGGCGATCGTGCTCGTCATGGGGCTGGGCATGCAGTCGATCGCGTGGCCCGACCCGTTCTGCGAAGGGCTGGTGCGCGAGGGCTTCCGCGTGATCCGCTTCGACAATCGCGACAGCGGCCTGTCGTCGAGGATGTCGGGTGGCGGCACTGCGAACCTGATGATGGCGCTCGCGGCGAAGTGGCTGCGGCTGCCGGTGCCGGCCCCGTATTCGCTCGACGACATGGCCCACGACACGGTGGGCCTGATGGACGCGCTGGGCGCCGCGCGCGCACACGTCGTCGGCGCGTCGATGGGCGGCATGATTGCCCAGCTCGTGGCGATCCATTACCCGACGCGCGTCGCGAGCCTGACCTCGATCATGTCGAGCACCGGCAACGCCGCGCTGGCGAAGCCGACCGCCGCCGCGCGCAAGGCGCTGCTGCGCTCCGCGCCGAGCCCTGGCGACGTGGATGCCGTGGTCGAGCACCTGGTGTCGCTGTTCGGCGTGATCGGCAGCCCGGGCTTCCCGGCCGACCACGCGGAGCTGCGCAGCCGAATCGAGCGCGGCGTACGCCGCGCCTACGACCCGGCGGGCACGCTGCGGCAGCTGCTCGCGATCGTCGCGGCGCCCGACCGACGCGCGCAGCTGAAGCGGCTCGCCGTGCCGACGCTGGTGATCCACGGCGCAAACGATCCGCTGGTGCCGGTCGACGCGGGGCGCGAGACCGCGCGCTCGATTCCGGGCGCGCGGCTGATGGTGATCGAGGGGATGGGGCACGACCTGCCGCCGGCGCTGTGGCCGGCGCTGGTCGAGGCGATCGCCGCACACTGCCGCGCGGCGGGGTAGGACGGAGCTCGCGCGACTACTTGCCCGGGCAGGCCTTCGTTTCGCTGGCGACCTTTCCGACCAGCAGCAGGAAGTTCTCGAACGGCCCCATGTTGCCCATCGCCTCGAGCTTCGGGCCCTCGAAGCCCAGGCGCTGCATGAACATCGCCCGCATCGGGCCGTAGTCGCCGCGGCCCATCTCGATCCAGCGGGCGGTCTCGGCCATCATCACGTAGTCGGCGCCCGAATCGAGCTTGTCGGCCTGCGGTGCGCCGCCGTAGACGCACATCGCCTTGCCGTCCTTCAGCGCGACGCGCAGCTCGGCGGTGGGCTTGTCGCCGCAGTCGGTGCGATAGACCTGCATGATCTTGTAGCCGCGCGACTTGTCGTTGGCCATCCAGCCGCTATCGACCAGCTTGTCGGTCAGCACGGGATCCTTGTTCCAGGCCTCGCAGGCGGCCTTGCCCCAATCGGCCGACATCATCGTCGGTGCTGCCCAGGCGGGCGCGGCGATGCCGATCGCGATCAGCGAGGCAGCCAGGGTGGTACGACGCATCCAACTTCTCCTTCGGTGGTCAAAGCGTTCTTGCGGAGAACGTGTCGCACCGCGACGCGCTCCCGCTTTCCAGTCCGGTGCGAAACCAGCGCACGCGCTGCGCCGACGATCCGTGCGTGAACGACTCGGGAACCACTTCGCCTTGCGACTGCCTCTGCAGCCGGTCGTCGCCGACCGCCGACGCCGCGCCCATGCCTTCCTCGACGTCGCCCTTCTCGAGCCAGTTGCGCGCCTGCTGCGAGTGATTGGCCCAGACGCCGGCGTAGCAGTCGGCCTGCAATTCGAGCCGAACCGACAACGCGTTGTACTGCGGTTCGGAGACGCGTCCGCGCGCGCGTTCCATCTGGTCCATCGTGCCGAGCAGGTTCTGCACGTGGTGCCCGACCTCGTGCGCGACCACGTAGGCCTGGGCGAAGTCGCCGGGCGCGCCCAGCCGCTCGCGCATCAGCTGGAAGAAGCTCAGGTCGATGTACAGGCGCTGGTCGCCGGGGCAATAGAACGGGCCCGACGCGGCCGCGCCCAGTCCGCAGGCGGTGTCGATCCGTCCGCTGTACAGGACGAGCGTCGGCGGCTGGTAGGCGCGGCCCGCCTGCTGGAAGATCTGCGACCAGACGTCCTCGGTGCTGGCGAGCACCACCGATACGAAGCGGCCGGTCTCGTCGGTCGGAGCCGGGGCGGGGCCCTGCTGCTGCGTCGACGAACCGGTCATCGTGTCGACGCCCTCGAGCACCCCCATGATCATCCGCGGGTCGACGCCGAACAGCCAGGCCGCGATCACCGCGATCACGATCGTTCCGAGCCCGAAACCGGCACGGCGACCGCCCATGCCACGGCGATCCTCGACGTTCGAGCTTTCCCGTTCTCCTTGCCAGCGCATGACGGCCTCCGTTCACGAATCGAAGGCACATCTTAGAGGCTGCGGAGCGCGTTGCGCGCGTCCCGGGCCCCGCACGCCGCCCAGCCGCCGCCTGCCGCGACCGCGAGCCACTCGCGCAGCGCGCGCAGCGACACCGGCCCGTGTGCGAAGGGAACGACCGGCGATCGCACAGGTGCCGATGCAGCGAGGTCGTCGCACTCCGCGAGCGCGCCGTCGAACGCGCAATCGCCGAAGTACGCGCTGCGCGTGACCAGCGTCGCAATGCCGGCGGCGCGCGCTGCCGCGAGCCCGTTCGGCGAATCCTCGATCGCGATCGCCTCGTCGGCCTCGATGCCCAGCCGCTGCAGCGCCAGCAGGTAGGCCTGCGGGTCGGGCTTCTTGCGCGGTGCGTCTTCGGCGCAGACGACGGCGCGAAAGCGCGACTCCCAGTGTTCGCCCAGGTTCGCGCGCAGCAGCGCGTCGACGTTGCCGCGCCCGGTGGTGGTGGCGATCGCGGTCATCACGCCCCAGTCGATGCACTCGTCGATCAACCCTCGCACGCCGGGGCGCAGCGCGATGCCGCCGGTCGCTACGCGCGCCTCGTACAACGCGTTCTTGCGCCGGTGCAACTCGCGGGCGAGCGCCTCGCGCTCGGGTTGCGAAGCGGGCGCGTCGGTGCGGCTCGCCATGTCGTGCAGGATGCGCTCGTAGCCGCCGGTGACGCGCAGCAGGCGGCCATACGTGTCGACGTCCCAGCGCCACGGGATGCCCAGCGCCTCGAACGCGCCGTTGAACGCGACCCGATGGCCGTCGCGCTCGGTCTCTGCGAGCGTGCCGTCGACGTCCCAGATCAGCGCCCGCAGCACCGCGGGGCCGCTCAGCGATAGCGCTGGATCATGGCCTCCAGCGGCACCGGCTTGATCCTCGCGGCCTGGCCGGCGCAGCCGAACGCCTCGAAGCGTGCCTTGACGATGTCGCGCGCGGCGTTCTTCGCGGCGGCGAGCGCCTTGCGCGGATCGAACTCCGAGGGCTGCTCGGCAAACACGCGGCGCATGGCGCCCGTCATCGCCAGCCGGATGTCGGTGTCGATGTTGACCTTGCGCACGCCGCTGTCGATGCCCCGGCGGATCTCCTCGACCGGCACGCCATAGGTCTCGCGAATGTCGCCGCCGTACTTGCGGATGATCTCGAGCCACTCCTGCGGCACGCTGGAGCTGCCGTGCATGACCAGGTGCGTGTTCGGCACCGCGGCGTGGATCTTCGCGATGCGGTCGATCGCGAGGATGTCGCCGGTGGGCTTGCGGGTGAACTTGTAGGC
>CALMSQ010000041.1:0-2617 GCA_937872345.1 uncultured Burkholderiales bacterium
ATCGAGACCGTGCTTGCGCCCGCCTGCTGCAGCGCGTACTCCATGAACTTGCCGGCTGCCCGCATCTTCATGCCCGACACGTCTTCGGGCTTGTGAATCGCCTTCTTCGTGGACGCGACACCGCCGGAGATCTGGATCCACGACAGCGTCTTGAAGCCGAATGCTTCGGCCTTTTGCTCGAGTTTCTTCCAGGCTTCCGACTTGCGGAACGCGAAGGCGTCGTCGTGCGTCTTCCACAGGCCTGGCAGCAGGACCAGGTTCATCTCGGGGATCGCGCCCGCCGAATAGATGTACGGGTACACCGCGAGATCGACCGTCCCGTTCTTCAGCGCGGTGTGGGTCGCACCCGCCTTCACCAGGGACTCGGCGGGGAACACCGCGATCTTGATCTGCCCGTTCGAGCGCTTCTCGACTTCCTGGACGAACTTGCTCGCGATTGCGATCACGTAGTCGGACTCGTCCTGCGGCCACTGGTGCGCCATCTTCAGGTTCAGGACCTGGGCCGCACTGGTCCCGCAGACCGCCAGGATTCCTGCGGCGAGGGCCGTCTTGAAAGTTCTCGCAATAGGCATGTTCATGTGCATCTCCCTCTCGTCGTTGGTGTGGTTGCCAGTGTCAGCCGGGGCTTCGCACCTGTTCGGCCAGGCGAGCCAGCAGGTCGCGGTAGACGTCGATGGGCCTTCCGTCGAAGCGGGAGGCCGGTAACAGGGCGATGACCTCGTCCAGGCGGCGCGCCGCGAGCCTCTGGACGCGGTACCGGTTGAGGCGGCGCCGGCGCTCGATGCCGGCGGCGGGTCGCAGGCATCGTGCGAGCGCCTCGTCGACCAGGCCGCTGAGCTCATGCAAGCCCGCGTCGTCGTCGTGCCGGACGAGGACGACCGGCGGCGGCGCGGCGTTCCTGCGACTGCCGAACACCGAACGCAGGTCGAGCGCCATGCGCTGCGCGCCGGGAAGATCGGCCTTGTTGACCACGACGATGTCGGCGGTCTCGAGGATGCCTGCCTTCATCGCCTGCACCGTGTCGCCGGATCCTGGCATCAGCACGAGCAATTCGACGTCGACCAGCTCGCGAACGCCGTACTCGGACTGACCGACACCCACCGTCTCGAGGATGACCTCGGCGAAGCCGAAGGCATCGACCGCGGCGAGCACCTCGGGCAGGTTGTCGCTCAGGCCGTCCTGCGTCCGGCCGCTGGCGAGCGAGCGGATGTAGATGCGCGGGTCGTCGGCGACCGAGTCCATGCGGATGCGGTCGCCGAGCAGCGACCCGCTGGTGTGCGGGCTGGAGGGGTCGATGGCGATGACCGCCAGCGGCGCCGCGCGTCCGACGCGATGCCGCGCGAGGCGAGCCACGAGCGAACTCTTGCCCACTCCTGGCGCGCCGGTCACGCCGATCCGGGGTGCCGCTGCGGAGGGTGCATCGGCGTCAAGCAACGCTTCGTCGACGCTCGCGCGCGCGGCGCGGGTCAGCGCGCGTGCGAGCGCTCGGCGATCGACGGTCACGGGCGCGCGCGCTGCGGTCACTTCTGCCGCTCCAGCAGATCGTCGTTGTGCTCGCCGAGCGCCGGCGGCGCCCGGTATTCGTCGCGCGCCCCGGAGAACTTGATCGGATTGCCGACGACCCGGATCGTCCCTTCACCGGTCGGGACACCGGCGACCATCTCGCGCGATCGCGTGTGTTCGCTCGCGAGGGCCTGTTCCAGGCTCTCGACGCCGGCAGCGACTATGCCGAGCGGTGCAAGGCGAGCCACCCAGTGATCGGTGGTGTTCGAGGCGACCACTTCGGCGACGAGCTGCAGCGCGACCGATCGATTCTCGCGCCGCGCCGACATCGTCGCCAGGCGTGGATCGGTGGTCCATTCGGGGTGCCCGACTTCCTGGCAGAATCGCCGCCAGAAGTCGTCGTGCGTGATGAACAGCGTCAGCCATCCGTCGGAAGTCCGGAAGATCTGTGCCGGAACGATGTACGGGTGCGCGGAATGCGGGTAGCGCTCCGCTCGCTCTCCAGCGTTCAGCCAGGCCCCCGCGAGGTAGTTCAGCTGCGAGAGCATGACGTCGTACATCGCGATGTCGACCTGGCCGCCTTTCCCCTCGACGAGCTTGGCGAGAAGGCCGACTGCGCCCATGATGCCGGCCGAGTTGTCGACTGCCGAATAGCCGGTCTTCGTCGGCGGGCCGTCGGGGTCGCCGGTCAGCGCCATCACGCCGGTCAGCGCCTGGATCACGTAGTCGTACGCCGGCCGCTCGGCGAACGGGCTTTGCAGCCCGTAGCCGGTGAGCGCCACGCAGACGATGGCCGGGTTCGCGTGCTTGAGCCGGTCGTAAGTGAGGCCGAGCTTGCGGATCGCGCCTGGCCGCAGGTTGGTGACGAGTCCGTCGGCAGTGCGCGCGAGGGCGGCGAGCTCCGCCTGTCCCGACTCCGAGCCCAGGTCGAGCACGACGCTCTTCTTGCTGCGATTCAGGCTGGCGAAGTATGCGTTGTGGCCCCCGATCCGGTGGGGGCTGATCGTGCGGGCGATGTCTCCACCGGGAGGCTCGATCTTGACGACCTCGGCCCCCATGTCGGCGAGCAGCATCCCGCAGTACGGCCCCATCAGCATGTGGCCGACTTCGATGA
>CALMSQ010000042.1:0-2617 GCA_937872345.1 uncultured Burkholderiales bacterium
TCATCGAAGTCGGCCACATGCTGATGGGGCCGTACTGCGGGATGCTGCTCGCCGACATGGGGGCCGAGGTCGTCAAGGTCGAGCCTCCCGGCGGCGACATCGCGCGCACGATCAGCCCGCACCGCGTCGGCGGCCACAACGCGTACTTCGCGAGCCTGAATCGCAGCAAGAAGAGCGTCGTGCTCGACCTGGGCTCGGAGTCCGGACAGGCGGCACTCGTCGCCCTCGCGCGGACTGCGGACGGCCTGGTCACCAACCTGCGGCCCGCCGCGATCCGCAAGCTCGGCCTGACCTACGACCGGCTCAAGCACGCGAACCCGGCCATTGTCTGCGTGGCACTCACCGGCTACGGACTGCAGAGCCCGTTCGCCGAACGACCGGCGTACGACTACGTGATCCAGGCGCTCACCGGCGTGATGGCGCTCACCGGCGACCCTGACGGCCCGCCGACGAAGACCGGCTATTCGGCGGTCGACAACTCGGCCGGAATCATGGGCGCGGTCGGCCTGCTCGCCAAGCTCGTCGAGGGCAAGGGCGGCCAGGTCGACATCGCGATGTACGACGTCATGCTGTCGCAACTGAACTATCTCGCGGGGGCCTGGCTGAATGCGGGAGAGCGTGCGGAGCGCTATCCGCATTCCGCGCACCCGTACATCGTCCCCGCCCAGATCTTCCGCACTTCCGACGGCTGGCTGACGCTCTTCATCACGCACGACGACTTCTGGCGGCGCTTCTGCGAGGAAGTCCGGCATCCCGAGTGGACGACCGACCCGCGCCTGGCGACGATGTCGGCTCGGCGCGAGAACCGCACGGTTGCGCTGCAGCTCGTCGCCGACGTGGTCGCCTCGAACACCACCGAGCACTGGGTGTCTCGCCTCGCACCGCTCGGCATCGTCGCCGCCGGCGTCGAGAGCCTGGAACAGGCGCTCGCCAGCGAGCACACGCGCTCGCGCGCGATGGTCGCCGGGATACCGACCGACGAGGCGACGATCCGGGTCGTCGGCAACCCGATCAAGTTCTCCGGGGCGCGCGACGAGTACCGGGCGCCGCCGGCGCTGGGCGAACACAACGACGTCCTGCTGGAGCATCCGAAGTGACCGCAGCGCGCGCGCCCGTGGCCGTCGATCGCCGCGCGCTCGCACGCGCGCTCACCCGCGCCGCACGCGCGAGCGTCGACGACACGCTGCGCGGCGCCGAAGCGCCGACCGCGACTGCCCCCCGGATCGGCGTGACCGGTGCGCCCGGGGTCGGCAAGAGTTCGCTCGTCGCGCGTCTGGCGCGTCACCGGGTGGAGCGGACGGCGCCCCTGGCGGTGATCGCCATCGACCCCTCCAGTCCGCACACCTGCGGGTCGCTGCTCGGCGACCGCATCCGCATGGACTCGGCCGCCGACGACCCGCGCATCTACATCCGCTCGCTCGCCAGCGGCCAGGCACAGGACGGCCTGAGCGACAACCTGCCCGAGGTCCTCGCGGCAGTCGACGCCTTCGGCTTCGCCGAAGTCATCCTCGAGACAGTGGGCGTCGGCCAGTCCGAATACGGTGTTCGCGAACTGGTCGACGTCGAATTGCTCGTGCTGATGCCGGGATCCGGCGACACGGTTCAGGCGATGAAGGCCGGCATCCTCGAGACCGCGGACATCGTCGTCGTGAACAAGGCCGATCTTCCCGGTGCACAACGCATGGCGCTCGACCTGCGTTCGGTGTTCGGCAGTCGCAGGAGCGCCGTCCCGCCGCCCGTCGTCCTCGTCCGGCACGACGACGACGCCGGCTTGCACGAGCTGAGCGGCCTGATCGACGAGGCGCTCGCACGATGCATGCGCCCCGCTGCCGGCGACGAACGCCGGCGCCGCTTCAATCGGTACCGCGTCCAGCGGCTCGCGGCGCGCCGCCTGAGCGAGGCGATTGCACTGTTACCGGCCTCCCGGTTCGACGAGAGGCCCGTCGACGTCTACCGCGACCTGCTGGCGCGGCTGGCCGAGCAGGCGCGAAGCCCCGGCTGACACTGGCAACCACACCAACGACGAGAGGGAGATGCAGATGAACAGGCTATTCACGAAGACGTTCAAGACGGCCCTGGCCGCGGGAATCCTGGCGGTCTGCGGCACCGGCGCGGCCCAGGTAATGAACCTGAAGATGGCGCACCAGTGGCCGCAGGACGAGTCCGACTACGTGATATCGATCGCCAGCAGGTTCGTCCAGGAAGTCGAGAAACGCTCGAACGGACAGATCAAGATCGCAGTGTTCCCCGCCGAGTCGCTCGTCAAGGCGGGGGCGACCCACACCGCGCTGAAGAACGGGACGGTCGATCTCGCGGTGTACCCGTACATCTACTCGGCAGGCGCCATCCCCGAGATGAACCTGGTCCTGCTGCCGGGCCTGTGGAAGACACACGACGACGCATTCGCGTTCCGCAAGTCGGAGGCGTGGAAGAAGCTCGAGCAGAAAGCCGAGGCATTCGGCTTCAAGACCCTGTCGTGGATCCAGATCTCCGGCGGTGTCGCATCCACGAAGAAGGCGATCCACAAGCCCGAAGACGTTTCGGGCATGAAGATGCGGGCAGCCGGCAAGTTCATGGAGTACGCGCTGCAGCAGGCGGGCGCAAGCACGGTCTCGAT
>CALMSQ010000043.1:0-6180 GCA_937872345.1 uncultured Burkholderiales bacterium
CGCGAGTTCGGCCTCGACGTCCACGGCAGCCTCGACGCCAACCGCTGGGAAACCGGCAAGGAGCTGTGCGAGGCCGTCTTCAACGGCGTCATGACGCTCGATCAGGTCGAGGCGATGCTGCTCGAGACGGCCGTCGACAAGGCGCGCGGCAACCTGTCGTCGGCGGCGCGGATGCTGGGGCTCACGCGACCGCAGCTCGCCTACCGGCTCAAGCGACTGCACGAGGGCGACGACGTGCGCGGCGAAGCGGCATCCGTCACGCCGGTGTCCGGCTCCGCGACGTCCTGCGAGCCGGCCGTCAGCCGGCGGCCGACTCTCGCGAGCCGGTGACCGCCCCGGTGCACCGGCGATGAGCGACGCGCTGCGCGAGCGGGTCCTCGCCTATCTGCGCGGGCATCGCGTGATGACGCTGGCCACGCAGGGCCCGGAAGGCCCGTGGGCGGCAGCGGTCTTCTATGCCAGCGACGGCTTCACGCTCTACTTCCTGTCGGCGCCGTCCACCCGGCACTGCATCGACATCGCCCGACACGCCCGCGTGGCGGCGACGATCCAGGAGGACTACGCGGACTGGCCGCAGATCCAGGGCGTTCAGCTCGAAGGGATCGCCTGCGAACTGGCCGGCGAAGAAGCCGCGCGGGCACGCGCGGCGTACGGCGACAAGTTCCCGATCGTGGGCAGGCTGGCGACGGCGCCCGCGGCGATCGTCGACGCGCTGGCGAAGATCCGCTGGTACCGGATCGTGCCGGAGCGGCTGTACTTCGTCGACAACTCCGCGGGCTTCGGCCACCGCGACCAGGTCGTTCCGGAGCCGCCGCGCTGACCGCGCGAAGCGGCCCGACCGGCGCCGTGCGTCAGCGGGTGCCGCCGGCCGGCGGTTCGACGCCGCGCGACTGCGCGAGCCCCGCCAGCAGGCTGCCGAACTCGATCGGGAAGGGAAAGACGATCGTCGAGCTGTTCTGCGCGCCGATGCTTGCCAGCGTGTTCAGGTAGCGCAGCTGCATGGCTTCTGGGCGCTGCGCGAGGATCTCGGCCGCCTCGAGCAGCTTGCGCGCCGCCTGTTCCTCGCCCTCGGCGCTGATCACCTTGGCGCGGCGTTCGCGCTCGGCTTCGGCCTGGCGCGCGATCACGCGCACCATGCTCTCGTCGAGATCGACGTGCTTGATCTCGACGTTGGCGACCTTGATGCCCCAGGCGTCGGTCTGCGAGTCGAGGATGTCCTGGATGTCGTCGTTGAGCTTGTCGCGCTGCGACAGCATCTCGTCGAGATCGTGCTTGCCGAGCACCGAACGCAACGTGGTCTGCGCCAGCTGGCTGGTCGCCTGCTGGAAGTTCTCCACCTGGATCACTGCCTTCTGGGGATCGACGACCCGGAAGTAGATCACCGCGTTGACCTTGACCGAGACGTTGTCCTGGGAGATCACGTCCTGCGTCGGCACGTCGAGCACCATCGTGCGCTGGTCGATGCGCACCATCTGCTGCACGTAGGGAACCAGCAGGATCAGGCCTGGGCCCTTGACGCCGGTGAAGCGGCCGAGCGTGAACACGACGCCGCGTTCGTATTCGCGCAGGATGCGGATCGCGGTCGCGAGGATCGCGGCGACGATGACGATGATCGGCACGTAGAAAACGAGGTCGAACGGCATTCGGGATCTCCTTCAGGGATTTCGGGTCGACTCGGGCTCGACCGTCAGGACCAGGCCATCGACCTGCGTCACGCGAACGCGCTGGCCGGGGACCAGCCGCGCATCCGATTCGGCCCGCCAGCGCTCGCCCGCGGCCAGCACGCGTCCGCTGCGCCCGGCCCATTCGAGTACCGTGCCGCGCTCGCCGATCATGCCCTCCTGGCCGCCGACCAGCGGCCGCCTGCGCGAGCGCCAGGCAAGCCGGATCACGACCAGCGAGAACCCCAGGGCCGCCGCCGCGATGCCGGCGATGATCGGCAACGAGATTTCGAAACCGGGCACGTCGGTGTCGACCAGGATCGTGGCGCCGAGGATGAACGCCACGGCGCCGCCGATGCCGAGGATGCCGAACGACGGCGTGAACGCCTCGGCGATCATCAGCGCGACGCCGAGCACGATCAGCCCGAGGCCGGCGTAGTTCACCGGCAACGCCGACAGCGCGTACAGGCCCAGCAGCAAGCTGATCGCGCCGATCGTCCCGGGGTAGAGCGCGCCGGGGTTCATGAACTCGAAGATCAGCCCGTAGAAGCCGATCATCATCAGGATCAGCGCGAGATTCGGGTTGGTGACCGCCGACAGCAGGCGCGTGCGCCAGTCCGGCGCGAGCGCCTGCTGCGCGATCCCGCGCGTGTCGAGCACGACGCTGCGTCCGGCGACGCTCACGGTGCGGCCGAGCGCCTCGTCGAGCAGGTCGGTCACGCTGTCGGCCATCAGGTCGATGACGTCGCGCGCCTTCGCCTCCTCGGCCGGCAGGCTCGCTCCCTCGCGCACCGCCGACTCGGCCCAGTCGGCGTTGCGCCCCCGCAGCTGCGCCAGCGAGCGGAGGTAGGCTACCGCGTCGTTGACCACCTTCGCCTCCATCGCCGAGGCCGGGCGCCGCGGCTGGCCCGGCGCGCTGGTCCCGCTGCCGCCGTCGCCGGTCGCAGGCGCTCCGGGGGTACCTTCCTTCGCGGCGCCTTGTCGCGAATCACGCTCGGGGCGGTCGGCGCCCGGCGCGCCGCCGCGGGACCGTTCGTCCTGGCCGTCAGCGCCTGGCAACGGCAGCCCGCCCCCGATCGAAACCGGGGTGGCGGCGCCGAGGTTGGTTCCGGGAGCCATCGCCGCCACGTGGCTGGCGTACAGGATGTAGGTGCCGGCGCTGGCCGCGCGCGCGCCGCTCGGGCCGACGAAGGCCAGCACGGGCATCGGCGCGGAGAGGATCGCGCGGATGATCTCGCGCATCGAGCTGTCCAGGCCGCCCGGCGTATCCATCCGCAACACGACGGCGGCCGCGCCGAGGTCACGGGCGTGCCGGATCCCGCGGACCACATAGTCGGCCCCCGCAGGACCGATCGCGCCTTCGAGATCCAGGACCACCGCCGTGCGCGACGCAGGGATCGCCCCGCGACCGATCGCCAGGATCGCCAGTCCCAGGACCAGCATTGCCAGCCACGGCAGCGCCTGCCATCGCCAGCTTCCTCGCGCCGAGTCGGCTGCCATCGTCGCCTTCGATCGTCTCGTTGCCGTCAATCATGATACGCGGCGGTCAGCGCGCCGCGCCGAATCCCGCAGCAGCATGCGTCGTGCGGCCGCACTCGCCCGCGCCGATCCGGGCCGCCCGCCGCCGCCTCGTCGACATCCTGGCGCGCTTCGGCCGCCGTGGCCCGGTCATCGCGGCGACGCTTCGCCGCCCTCCGTCAGCGGCTCGATCAGCGCCGCGCCCTCGCAGCGCGCGTCGCCGACCGCCGGCGCGACCGGATGCAGCGCGAGCCAGTCGTCGGGACACGGCCGCATCAGTGGCGCGAGCGCCTGCGGATCGTGTTGCGACGGATCGAGCCAGGCCGCTTGCCCGTCGCGATCGAGCACCAACGGCATCCGGTCGTGGACTGCCGCCATCGTCGCATTGGCCGCGGTGGTCACGATGCAGCAGGTCGCGATCGCACCTTCGGGGCCCTCCCAGCGTTCGAAAAGCCCCGCCATCGCGAGCAGGCCGCCGTCACGCGCGTGGATGTAGAACGGCTGCCTGCGCGCCCGAGCGCCCGCGGCGGCAGCCTGCCACTCGTAGAAACCGTTGGCCGGCAGCAGGCAACGGCTGCGCCGAAGCGCCTGCCTGAACGCCGGCTTGACCGCTGCCGTCTCGCTGCGCGCGTTGATCAGGCGCGCGCCGATCGACGCATCGCGCGCCCAGCGCGGAATCAGGCCCCAGCGCATCGGCTCGGCGACCCGGCCGCTGCGCGGCGCGTCGCGCACGACGAGGACCGAACTGGCCGGCGCGATGTTGTAGCGCGGCGAGAACGGCGGCAGATCGACCAGGCTGAAGCCCTCGATCAGGGCCTCGCCGGGGCCGTACAGAACGTAGCGTCCGCACATCTTCGATCACCTGGGACTTGCTGCCTCGAGAACCTATGATACGTAGTCGCAAAGCGCAGCCGCGCGGGAGGTCGAAGCTCATGAAAACCAGTGCGCGCAACCAGTTCGTCGGCAAGGTCACCGAGGTCAAGCGCGGTGCGGTCAACGACGAGATCGACATCTGCATCGACGGCGGCCAGAGCATCGTGGCGATCGTCACCCACGAGAGCACCGAGCGCCTCGGCCTGAAGGCCGGGCGCGAGGCGTTCGCGCTGGTGAAGGCCTCTTCGGTCATCCTGCTGGTCGATGGCGACGAGACGAAGCTCTCGACCCGCAATCGACTGGCCGGCAAGGTCGCGCGGATCGAGCCCGGCGCCGTGAACACC
This sequence comes from uncultured Burkholderiales bacterium, assembly GCA_937872345.1. Taxonomy (GTDB): domain Bacteria; phylum Pseudomonadota; class Gammaproteobacteria; order Burkholderiales; family Burkholderiaceae_E; genus Zeimonas. The sequence goes on from CALMSQ010000043.1 coordinate 4,397, forward strand.
GAGGTGGTCGTCGACCTGCCGGGCGGCGGCGCCCTCGCCGCGATCATCACCGTCGAGAGCGCGAAGAACCTCGGGCTTCAGGTCGGCACGCCGGTCACGGCGATCTTCAAGGCTTCCAGCGTCATCGTCGGCACGACCGCCTGAATGGCGTTTCGCGGCGCGCCCTCGGTACCCGGATAATGGGGCCGCGGAAGAATCCCGAGGACGCCCCGCTTGCCCCTGCCCCCCGAATCGACCCGCCGGGGTCTGACGCCCGAACAGGCGGCCGATCGCCTGCGCACCGAAGGCCCGAACGAGCTGCCGCGCCCCGGCGTGCGGACCTTCTGTCGCGTCGTCGTCGACGTGATCCGCGAGCCGATGTTCGGCCTGCTTCTGGCCGCCGGGGGAATCTACGTGGTGCTGGGCGACCTGGCCGAGGCGCTGCTGCTGCTCGCGTTCGCGTCGATCTCGGTGGGGATCGCGATCATCCAGGAGAACCGCAGCGAGCGGGTGCTCGAGGCGCTGCGCGACCTGACCAGCCCGCGAGCGCTGGTGATTCGTGCCGGGGAGCGCATCCGGATCCCCGGCCGCGACGTGGTGCGCGGCGACCTGATCGTGCTCGGCGAGGGCGATCGCGTCGCGGCCGACGCGCGGGTGCTGTCGTGCGACGACCTGCTGGTCGACGAGTCGCTGCTCACCGGCGAATCGGTGGCCGTGCGCAAGAGCGCGGCGCAGGCCGCGCAGATCGAGGCGCCGTTCGACTTCGCGCCCGGCGGCGACGACCTTCCCGCCGTGTTCGCCGGCACGCTCGTGGTGCGCGGACAGGGCATCGCGCAGGTCGAGGCGACCGGCGCTCTAAGTCGCATCGGGCGCATCGGCCAGGCGCTCGGCGACATCGTCAGCGCCACGCCGCGGCTCACGCAGGAGACGCGCGGCATCGTGCGCTTCGTCGCGCTGATCGGCCTCGTCTGCTGCGCCGCGGCGATCCTGCTGTTCGGGCTGCTGCGCGGCTCGTGGCTCGACGCGTTCCTCGCCGGCATTGCGCTGGGCATGTCCATGCTGCCCGAGGAGTTCCCGCTGGTGCTCACCGTGTTCATGGTCATGGGCGCGTGGCGCCTGTCGAAGGCGCGCGTGCTCACCCGCCGCGCGGCGGCCATCGAGACGCTGGGCGCCGCGACCGTGCTGTGCACCGACAAGACCGGCACGCTGACCGAGAACCGGATGACGATCGCCGAGTTGCGTACGCCCGAGGCCCGGCTGCGCCTGGACGAGGCCGGATCGGACACGTGGACGCCGGCGATGGCGCGCCTGCTGGCCGCCGGCACGCTGGCAAGCGCCCCCGAGCCTTTCGATCCGATGGAGAAGGCGTTCCACGCGCTGCACGCGAAGAACGGCGGCACGCTGCCGGCAGCGATGCAGCTGGCGCGCGCCTACCCGCTGCGGCCCGAACTGCTCGCCGTCACGCAGGCCTGGCAGTCCGATGGGGACAGCGGCTGGCAGGTCGCCGCGAAGGGATCGCCCGAGGCGATCGCCGCCCTGTGCAGGCTCGACGACGACGACATCGCAACCGTGCGCGCGCAGGTCGACGCGATGGCCGTGGCCGGCCTGCGCGTGCTCGGCGTGGCCGAGGCGCGCTGCGACGCGGCGCAACTGCCCGAGTCGCCGCAGGAATTCGCGTTCGGCTTCCTCGGCCTGGTGGGTCTCGAAGACCCGGTGCGCGACAGCGTTCCCGCGGCGGTGCGCGAGTGCCGGGAAGCCGGCATCCGCGTCGTGATGATCACCGGCGACTATCCGCAGACTGCGCG
>CALMSQ010000044.1:0-8424 GCA_937872345.1 uncultured Burkholderiales bacterium
CAGCGCTTCGGAATCCGGCTCTCGTCGAGCAGGTACTTGGTCTGTTCGCCCATCGTCGTCTCCCCCTTGTGGTTGGTCGTGCGGGCCGCGTGTACGCCCTGAAGCCTTCACGGGGTGGTGCGGCTCGCGAGCGGATCAGTGTACCGAAACGGCGAGTCGGCGCCTCGGCTGCATGGCGGCGTCGGCCCGGTGCGCCTTGACCTGCCTCAAGTCCCGGCGTCGCGCGCCACCAGCAGCGCCACCGCCTGCGCCTCGATCCCCTCGGCGCGCCCGACGAAGCCGAGCCGCTCGCCGGTCTTGGCCTTGATGCCGACCTGCTCCACGGCGATCGACAGCGCGCTGGCGATCCGTTCGGCCATCCGGGGCAACAGGGGGGCGAGCTTCGGCGCCTGCGCGATCACCGTCGCGTCGACGTTGGCGATGTCCCATCCGGCGGCGCGCACCCCCCGCGCGGCCTCGGCCAGCAGCGCCGCACTGTCGGCGCCTCGCCAGCGCTCGTCGGTGTCGGGGAAGTGCCGGCCGATGTCGCCCAGCGCCGCCGCACCGAGCAGCGCGTCGGTGATCGCGTGCAGCAACACGTCGGCGTCGGAGTGCCCGAGCAGGCCGTGGCTGTGGGGCACCTCGACGCCGCCGATCACCAGCCGCCGCCCCGGCACGAGCGCGTGCACGTCGTAGCCCTGCCCGATCCGGATCTTCATCGTCGCTCCAGCAGCCGCTGCATCAGTTCGAGATCCTCGGCGGTGGTCACCTTGAAGTTCTCCCGCCCGCCTTCGATCAGCCACGGCGCATGGCCGGTGCGCTCGATCGCCGCGGCCTCGTCGGTGACCGCCGGATGAGCCTCGAGCGCATCGATCAGCGGCCCGAGCCGGAACATCTGCGGCGTCTGCGCGAGCCATAGCCGGTCGCGCTCGAGCGTGGCGGCCACCGACCGGCCGTCCTCGCCGGCTCGCTTGACGGTGTCGCTGACCGGCACCGCGAGGAGCCCGCCGACCGGCGATTGCGCCAGGCCGGCGCGCAGCCGCTCGAGATCGGTCGGACGAAGCCCCGGTCGCGCCGCATCGTGCACCAGCACCCAGTGCCTGGCGCCCGCTGCCGAGCCCGCGAGCGCGCGAAGGCCCGCCAGCACCGAATCGCGCCGCGTCGCCCCGCCCGCGGCCAGCACCTCGACGCGAGGCAGCGCGGCGAGCAGGGTCCCCGCGCGGCGATCGTCGGGCGCGACCACGACGACGACGCGTTCGATCCACGGCGCGGCGAGCAACGCATCGACACTCCAGCGCAGCATCGGCCGGCCGGCCAGCGCGAGGTACTGCTTCGGCTGCATCGCGCCGAGCCGACTCCCGACGCCTGCGGCGGGGATCACGGCGAAGTATCGGTCGGCGGGATCGGACACGGTCGGAAGGGTCTGCCGTCGTCGAGCGCGGCGAAAAGCTAGAATTGTAGTCTTGCCTGCGCCGTTCATTCCCCGCCGTCCATTCCCTTGAGCACTCACGTCCTGCCGTCCGCCGGGGCTGCCGCCACCGGCGCCCTGGCCGACCCTGCGCGCGACGACGTCGATCGCGCCGCGGCCGCGCTCGAGGCGCTGCTCGCCGCGCATCCCGCGCCCGCAGCGGGTCAGGTGCGCACGCTGCCGACCTGCCACGGCTCGGGCGATTCGCTGCTTCTCGCCGGCCTCGCCCAGCGCGAGGCCGCCCTGGGCCGCGTGCTGGCGATCGTCGCCGCCGGCGCCCCCGACGCGCAGCGCCTGTCCGACGAGATCCGCTGGTTCGCGCCGCGGCTGCGCGTGCTGCTGTTGCCCGACTGGGAGACGCTGCCCTACGACGCCTTCTCGCCGCACCAGGACCTCATCTCCGAGCGGCTGTCGACGCTCCATGCGCTGCAGCGTGGCGACTGCGACGTGCTGCTGGTGCCGGCGGGCACTGCGCTCTACCGGCTGGCGCCGCCTGCGTTCCTCGCGTCGCACACGTTCTTCTTCCACAAGGGGCAGCGGCTCGACGAGGCGGCGCTGCGCAGCCAGCTCACGCTGGCCGGCTACGAACACGTCTCGCAGGTGGTCCATCCCGGCGAGTACTGCGTGCGCGGCGGCCTGATCGACCTGTACCCGATGGGTTCGGCGCTGCCCTACCGGCTCGACCTGTTCGGCGACGAGATCGATTCGATCCGTACCTTCGATCCGGACACCCAGCGCAGCCTCTACGCCATCGATCGGGTGCGGCTGCTGCCGGGGCGCGAGTTCCCGATGGACGAGGCCGCGCGGACGGCCTTCCGCAGTCGCTGGCGCGAACGCTTCGAAGGCGATCCGTCGCGAAGCACGGTCTATCGCGACGTGGGCAACGGCATCGCACCCGCGGGCATCGAGTACTGGCTGCCGCTGTTCCACGAGGGCACGGCGACGCTGTTCGACTACCTGCCCGCCACGACCGTGGTCGTCTCGCACGGCGACGTCGAGGACGCGTCGCGCCGCTTCGCCGACGAGGCCGGCCAGCGCTTCCGTTTCCTGTCGCACGACCCCGAGCGGCCGTTGCTGCGGCCCGACGAGCTGTTCATCGACGGCGGCCAGTTCTTCGTCGAGGCGCGCCGTTTCGGGCGCTGGTCGATCGCGCGCCCCGAGCCGCAGGCCCCCGTCAGCGAAGCCGCGAAGGCCGCATTCGCCGCCGCTCTGCCCGACGTGGCCGTGAACCGCCGCGCGCCGAACCCGGTCGAGCGGCTCGCCGCGTTCCTCGAGGCCTCGCCGCTGCGCAAGCTGATCGTCGCCGAGTCGCCCGGGCGCCGCGAAACGCTGGCGCAACTGCTGTCGGACCACGGCCTCGCGCTGCCGGCGCTCGACGACTGGGCCGGTTTCGCAGGCGCCGACGCCGCGGCGGCGCTGGCGGTGGGACCGCTGCACGAGGGCTTCGCGCTGCCCGGCGCCGGCATCGCCGTACTCACCGAGTCGGAGCTGTTCACCGGCACCGCGCGGCGCACGCGCCGCGGCGTGCGCGCGTCGCAGACCGACATCGACGCGATCATCCGCGACCTCTCCGAGCTGAAAGTCGGCGACCCGGTGGTGCACGCGCAGCATGGCATCGGCCGCTACGAGGGCCTGGCGACGATGGACCTCGGCGACGGACCGACCGAGTTCCTGCACCTCACCTACGCCAACCAGGCCACGCTGTACGTGCCGGTGTCGCAGCTGCACGTGATCGGGCGCTACAGCGGCGCCAACCCCGAGGACGCGCCGCTGCACCAGCTCGGCTCGGACCAGTGGGAGAAGGCGCGCACCCGCGCCGCGCGCCGCGCGCGCGACGCCGCCGCCGAACTGCTGAATCTCTATGCGCGGCGCGCCGCGCGCACGGGTCACGCGTTCCGCTTTGCTGCGCACGACTACGAAGCCTTCGCCGGCGGCTTCGCCTTCGAGGAGACGCCCGACCAACTCGCGGCGATCCACGCTGTCGTGCAGGACATGGTCTCGGGCAAGCCGATGGACCGGCTGGTGTGCGGCGACGTCGGGTTCGGCAAGACCGAGGTCGCGCTGCGCGCCGCGTACGTCGCGGTGGCCGACGGCAAGCAGGTGGCGATCCTCACGCCGACGACGCTGCTGGCCGAGCAGCACTTCCAGACCTTTTCCGACCGCTTCGCCGAGTTGCCGGTGAAGCTGGTCGAGCTGTCGCGCTTCCGTTCGCCGAAGGAGACCCGGGCGGCGATCGCCGACATCAACGCCGGGCGCGTCGACATCGTCATCGGCACGCACAAGCTGCTGTCGTCCGACGTGAAGTTCCCGCGGCTCGGCTTGGTCATCATCGACGAGGAACACCGCTTCGGCGTGCGCCAGAAGGAGGCACTGAAGGCGCTGCGCGCCGAGGTCGACGTGCTGACGCTGACCGCCACGCCCATCCCGCGCACGCTCGCGATGAGCCTCGAGGGCATCCGCGACTTCTCGGTGATCGCCACCGCGCCTCAGAAGCGATTGGCGATCAAGACCTTCGTGCGTCGCGAATCCGACAGCGCGATCCGGGAGGCGCTGCTGCGCGAGTTGAAGCGCGGCGGCCAGGCCTACTTCCTGCACAACGAGGTCGAGACGATCGCGAACCGGCGCACGCGGCTCGCCGAGCTCGTGCCCGAGGCCCGCATCGCGGTCGCGCACGGCCAGATGCCCGAGCGAGAGCTCGAGCGCGTGATGCGCGACTTCCATCAGCAGCGCTTCAACGTGCTGCTGTGCACGACGATCATCGAGACCGGCATCGACGTGCCGACCGCGAACACCATCGTGATCCACCGCGCCGACCGCTTCGGACTGGCGCAGTTGCACCAGCTGCGCGGCCGGGTCGGCCGCTCGCACCATCAGGCCTACGCGTACCTGCTGATCCCCGACGAGGCGGCGATCACGCGCGACGCGGGCAAGCGGCTCGAGGCGATCCAGGCAATGGAGGAGCTGGGCTCGGGTTTCTACCTCGCGATGCACGACCTCGAGATCCGCGGCGCCGGCGAGGTGCTCGGCGAATCGCAGTCAGGCGACATGCAGGAGGTGGGTTTCGCGCTGTACACCGACATGCTCGACGAGGCGGTCCGCTCGCTGAAGGCCGGACGCGAGCCCGACCTGTCGGCACCACTGGCCGCCACCACCGAGATCAAGCTGCACGTGCCCGCGCTGCTGCCGACCGACTACTGCCCCGACGTCCACGAGCGGCTGACGCTGTACAAGCGCATGGCCAACTGCGCGACCGTGGACGCGCTCGACGCCCTGCGCGAAGAACTGGTCGACCGCTTCGGCAAGCTGCCCGACGCGGCACGCGCGCTGGTCGAGACGCACCGGCTGCGCATCGATTCGCAACCGCTGGGCATCGCCCGGATCGATGCGGCGTCCGAGGCAATCGTCGTGCAGTTCGTCCCGAACCCGCCGATCGACCCCGCGGCGATCATCCGCTTCATCCAGAGCCGGCGCGACGTGAAGCTCGCCGGCCCCGACCGGCTGCGCTTCACGCTTTCGACCCCGGACCTCGCCGCGCGCCTGCAGCGCATCCGCGAGATCCTCGCGGGCCTCGTCGACAAGGCGCCGAAGCGATGAGCCGGCTCGTCGTCCAGCACCCCCGGCTCTCCGACGCCGCGGTAGCGGCGTTCCGCGCCGCGCTCGGCCGCGCGCCCACGCTGCACCTGCCGCAGCTCGCCACCTGGGAGCCGGTCACGATCGACGGCGACCGCGTCGGCGAGATCGCAGACAGCCTCGGCGTCGATGCCGAGATCGTGCCGCTGTCGGCGCGGCTGTCCGACTACCGGCTGATCGCGTTCGACATGGACTCGACGCTGATCACGATCGAGTGCATCGACGAGATCGCCGAGTTCGCCGGAAGGAAGGCCGAAGTCGCGGCGATCACCGAGGCGGCCATGCGCGGCGAGATTGCCGACTACAACGAGAGCCTGCGGAGGCGCGTCGCGCTGCTCGCCGGCCTTCCCGAATCCACGCTGCAGCGCGTCTACGACGAGCGGGTGCGCCTGTCGCCCGGCGCCGAGGCGCTGATCGTCGCGTCGCGCGCCGCCGGCCTGAAGATCCTGCTGGTCTCGGGCGGCTTCACGTTCTTCACCGAGCGGCTGGCGGCGCGGTTGCATCTCGACTTCACGCGCTCGAACACGCTGGAGATCGCCGACGGGCGGCTGACCGGGCGCGTGCTCGGCGAGATCGTCAACGCCGACGTGAAGCGCCGCGTGGTCGAGGAGACCTGCGCGGCGGTCGGCTGCACGCCCGCGCAGGCGATCGTCGTCGGCGACGGCGCCAACGACCTCAAGATGATGTCGATCGCCGGCGTCTCGGTTGCCTACCGCGCCAAGCCGATCGTGCACTCGGAGACCACGCACGCGATCAACCACTGCGGGCTCGACGCGATCCTGAACTGGTTCGTCGACCAGCTGCCTGCGGCGCCATGAGCGGCCGCGCCGGCGGCCTCGCAGCAGCCACCGCCGGCGCCTGCGCGCTCGCGCTGGCGATGGGCATCGGCCGCTTCGCGTACACGCCGATGCTGCCGGCGATGCTCGAGGAGTCCAGCCTCGGGCTGTCGGCGGCGGGGCTGGTCGCGTCGGCGAACTTCCTCGGCTACCTGATCGGCGCGCTGCTCGCAACGCGCGCGTTCTTCACGCGTCGGCGGACCGGCTGGCTGCGCGCCGGGCTGGCGCTGAGCGCGTTCACCACCGCCGCGATGGCGCTCGACGTCGGTGCCTCCGGCTGGGCCGCGGTGCGCCTGGCCTCGGGCGTCGCGAGCGCGTTCGTGCTGGTGTTCACCTCGGCAATCGTGTTCGAGATCGCCGCCCGCGAGGGCCGACCGATGCTGGGCAGCCTGCTCTACGCCGGCGTCGGCGTCGGGATCGCGGCTTCGGCGCTGCTGGTGTTCGCGGGCCGCGAAGCCAGCTGGAGCGCAGCGCGGCTGTGGTGGGCGCTGGCCGGCCTGTCGGCGCTGCTGGCGCTCGCGCCGTGGCGCGTCCTCGACCGCCCGCCAGGCGCCTCGCCGCCGTCGCGCGCCGACGCTGCGCGCCACGGCGCCGATCGCCGCGCGCTCGCCCGGCTGGTCTGGTCGTACGGATGCCTGGGCTTCGGCTACGTGATCACCGCCACCTTCCTCGTCGTGATGGTGCGCCGCATGCCGGACGCGCGCGCGCTCGAGTTCTGGACCTGGGCGGTGGTCGGGCTCGCCGGCGCGCCGTCGAACTGGGCGTGGGCAAAGGTGGCGCAGCGCACCGGACCCTACGCGGCGATCGTGGCGGCCTTCGTGCTCGAGGCGGCGGGTGTCGCGCTGGCCGCAGCGGGGCACGGCGCCGCGGCGCTGCTCGTCGGCGCAGCCCTGCTCGGCGGCACGTTCATGGCGATCACGGCGCTCGGGCTGGCCACCGCGCGCCAGCTCGCACCCGACCGCCCCGACCAGACGATCGCGCGAATGACGGTCGCGTTCAGCATCGGGCAGATCGCCGGGCCGGCCGTCGGAGGCTGGCTCGCCGAGCGCAGCGGCTCGTTCGCGGCGCCTTCGTGGCTGGCGGCCGCGGTGCTTCTGCTAGGCGCCGCGCTGGCCGCCGCGGCCGGCCGCGGCGGCCGGCCGGGTCCGCGCTGAAGCGCGCGACTCAGCGCTGGCGTTGGCGACGCGCCGCGAAGCCCGCCAGGCCGAGTCCGAGCGCGAGCAGCGGCAGCGTGCCGGGCAGCGGAACGGCGCCCGAACCGGATCGCTCGATCACGTAGCCGCGCAGGAAACCGTAGTCGCGACCGACCGTGTCGGCCGCGTCGTTCCAGCCCCAGCCGCTGCGGAAGTCGTAGGCGAGATAGTCTTCGTTGCCGGAATTGTTCGGCTCCCCGCCCCACCAGTGGGTGTACGAGAACGCCTCGCCCGTCACCCAGGCCCAGGTGCCTTCGACCGCGGCATCGCTCGCGCCCAGCCAGTAGTGCGAGCGCGACGCCGGCGACGCGGGCAGCAGGCTGGCAACGAAGGAGTCCTCGGCGCCCGAGGTGATCGTCGCGAGGTGCCAGCCCGAGCCGAGCGCGGCCGTGGCGGCCTGCGCGGCCGTCCAGGTGATCCCCTCGGCGGTGATCACGTCGTACTCGTGCCCGTTGGAGGCCCAGATCACGCCGGCCTGCGCACCCTGCGCCGCCAGCCCCAGCGCGACCGCGCCCATCCAGACCTTCAAGCTCCGCTGCGACATCGTGTTCCTCCAGGTTGTCTCGGGACAATGCCGATGCAAGTTTCATACCATAGGCACAAGCCCTTGTTTTCATTGGAGATGGGCAGGCTCGCGCGAGGCACGTGTAAGAAATACCGACGGGGAATGTTCCCGAGTCGCCCGCGACGGCGACCGCGACCGGCCGTGCAGGCGTCAGGCCGGCACCGCGAACAGGTCGTGCTCGTCGGCCTCGACGATGCGCACGGCGAGTTCGCTGCCGGCAGGCAGCGCGCGCGCCTGCGGCTCGCCGTCGAGCGCGACGTAGACCAGCCCGTCGATCTCCGGCGCTTCCCCGGCCGAGCGCGTCGCGGCGCGCCAGGCGCCGGCTTCCGGGTCGTGCTCGATTGCGTCGACGATCACCGTGCAGGTCGTGCCGACCCGCCGCTGCAGTCGCCGCGCGCTGATGGCCGACTGGACTTCCATGAAGCGGGCGCGCCTGTCTTCACGGACCTCGTCGGGCAACTGGCCCGGCAGCGCGTTGGCCGCCGCGCCGTCCACCGGCGAGTACGCGAAGCAGCCCACGCGATCGAGCTCGGCCTCGCGCAGGAACGCGAGCAGGTGCTCGAACTCGGCCTCGGTCTCGCCGGGAAATCCGGCGATGAAGGTGCTGCGGATCGTCAGGTCCGGACACACCGCCCGCCACGCGCGGATGCGCTCGATGTTCTTCTCGCCCGAGGCGGGCCGCTTCATCAGCTTCAGGATCCGCGGATGCGAATGCTGGAACGGCACGTCGAGGTAGGGCAGTACCCTGCCCTC
>CALMSQ010000045.1:0-8425 GCA_937872345.1 uncultured Burkholderiales bacterium
CTCGCCATGATCGGCCCGAAGTTGCGCGCCGTCTTCCGGTAGACGAGATTGCCCCATCGATCGCCGCGCAGCGCCTTGATCAATGCGAAGTCGGCGCGAATCGGATGCTCGAGCACGTAGTCGCGCCCATCGATGCGCCGCGTCTCCTTGCCTTCGGCCAGCTGCGTGCCGAATCCGGTCGGCGTGAAGAACGCGCCGATCCCGGCGCCGGCCGCGCGGATGCGCTCGGCGAGGTTGCCCTGCGGGACGAGCTCGAGCTCGATCTTCCCGCTGCGATACAGCTCGTCGAACACCCAGGAGTCGGTCTGGCGCGGAAACGAGCAGACGATCTTGCGTACCCGCCCGGCCTTCAGCAGCGCCGCGAGCCCCGTGTCGCCGTTGCCGGCGTTGTTGTTCACGATCGTCAGGTCGCGCGCGCCCTGTGCGATCAGCGCATCGATCAGCGCGGCGGGCATCCCCGCGGCGCCGAAGCCGCCGATCATGACGGTGGCGCCGTCGTGGATGCCGGCGACGGCCTCGGCGACCGAGGCGACGGTCTTGTCGATCATGGTGGATGGGCGCCGCACGGCCGGATGCGGGCGCGGCAATCGGTTCGCGAGAATCGCATGATGCCCGAACCGGCGATCCGGCTCAGTCGTCGGTCGCCGGCGCTGCGGCAGCCGGCCGATCCAGCCTCATCACCTGCGGCTTCAGCCACCGCAGCAAAACCAGCCCCGGCAGCGCCGCGCCGACCGTGAACACGAAGAACGTCGGCCAGCCGAAGGCCTCGACCATCACCCCCGAGGCCGGCCCGACGTAGACGCGCCCGACCGCCGACAGCGCCGACAGCAACGCGTACTGCGCGGCCGAGAAACGCCGGTCGGTCAGCGCCATCAGGAACGCAACGAAGGCCGCCGTGCCCATGCCGCCGCACAGGTTCTCGAAGCCGATCGCCGCCGCCATCAGCAGGTAGTCCTTCGGCAGCACCGAGATCAGCCAGTAGCCGAAGTTCGACACCGCCTGCAGCAGCCCGAACAGCATCAGCGATCCGTACAGCGGACGCTTCGCGAGCCACGCGCCGCCCACCAGCGCGCCGACGATCGTCGCGACCAGCCCGAGCACCTTGTTGACCGCGCCGACCTCGGTGGCGGTGAAGCCCGCGCCGCGGATCAGGAAGGTGGTCGACAGGCTCCCGGCGAACGCGTCGCCGAGCTTGTAGAGCACGATCATCGCGAGCAGCGCGGCAGCGCGCTCGCGCGAGAAGAACGCGTCCCACGGCGCGAGGAACGACGGGAAGCCCGCGCGGCGCGCAGCCTGCAGCGCGGCGAAGCAGGCGGCCAGCAGCATCAGCGTGTCGGCCCCGAGCGAGACGAAGCGCCCGGTGCCCAGCAATTGCCATGGCAGCTGGCGCAGCAGCCAGAAGGTGCCGACGCCCGCGGCGATCATCGCGACGAATCCGACCAGCTCGCGTCGCACGTCGCTCCTGAGCGGCGCGGTCGGCGGCGTCGCGGGCGCCCACAGCGTGATCGCGGCCATCAGCGCAAACAGCGCCGCCATCGCGCGGAACATGCCGGGCCACCCGAGCCATTGGTCGGCGAGGATCAGCGCGAGCCCGCCCGACACGAGCATCGCGAGCCGGTAGCCGAGCACCGAGACCGCCGCGCCCGCCCCGCGCTCGTTCTCGTGCAGCAGGTCGGTGCGGTAGGCGTCGAACACGATGTCCTGCGAGGCCGAGAGGAACGCGATCGCGACCGCGCAGGCGCCCACCGCCGCGACCGAAGCCTTCGGATCGAGCGCGGCCATCACGAAGCACAGCACCGCCAGGCCGAGCTGCGTCACGACCAGCCAGCTCCGGCGGCGCCCGAGCAACGGCGGTTCGAAGCGATCGGCGAGCGGCGCCCAGGCGAACTTGAAGGTGTACGGCAATCCGGCCAGCGCGAAGAAGCCGATCGTGCGGATATCGAGGCCCTCGACCGTCAGCCACGCCTGCAGCGTGCCGGCCGACAAGGCGAGCGGCAGGCCGCTGGCGAAGCCGAGCAGAAGCATCGCCGCAATGCGGCGATTGCCGAAGACCTGGAGGATGGGGCGAGCGGGCACGGTCACTGGTCGGGCAGTTTACCTGCCGTCGTTGTCCGCGACTCGCGGGCGCGCTACGCTCGGCCAGCGGCCACTGCACGCACCGCCGCCAGCGCGGCAAGGAGTCTCGCCATGATCGTGATCAGCTTTCGCTCGCGGATCCGGCCCGGCTGCGACCTGCAGGCACTCGACCGGCTGGGCACCCGGATGTACGAACTGGCCAGCGTGATGCCCGGCTTCGTCTCGTACCAGGACTTCACCGCCGCCGACGGCGAGAGCCTGACGCTGATCGAATTCGCCGACCACGCGAGCCTGGCAGCCTGGCGCGATCATCCCGAGCATCGCGCTGCACAGGAGCGCGGACGACTCGAATTCTTCAGCGACTACCGGATCCAGGTCTGCGAGGCGGTCCGCAGCTACCGCTTCTCGGCCGCCGAGGGCCGCGTCGACGAGGGCTGAGCAGCCCCGGCGGTGCGGCCGCCATTGGCGTACCAGGCCATCAGCGCGCCGAGCTCGAGGTCGCTGAACGGATTCCGATAAGCGGTGCTGCGGTCGCCGCGCACGCCCAGGTACAGGCGTGCCGCGAATTCGGCGCGCGGCATCGCCGCGGCCTGCTCGAACAGGTTGCGCGCGGGCCAGCGGGTATCGACCGCAGGCGCATCGTGGCAGCCGGCACAGGCTTGCACGTGGATCGCCTGCCCGAGAAGAATCCGTTCCGGCGTTGCGGGCGCCGACGCGATCGCGTCGAGGTCGTGCGGATGGCTGCGCTGCAGCGCCTCGAGCGCCGAGCGCAGCGCCTGCCAGTCGCCCCGCGCCGCGGCGTCGCGCAGCCCCGGCACGACGGAAGCGTCGCCGCCCGCGCGCCGCATCAGCAGCGGCAGCGCAGAGAGCTCGCCGACGACCCGCGCGCGCAGGCCGTCACGCTGCAGCGGCGTGTCGGCCGCCGTGGCGAGGCGGGCGGCGTCGCCCGCGATCACCAGCAGGTCGGCGGCCAGCCGCCGACGGTGTTCGTCCTGCGCCGCGGCGCCGGTCGCGAAGGCCGCCGTCGCCGCAAGCGCCAGGACGAGGCGCGCGAGCACGCCCTACTGCAGCTTGACCTTCTGCTCGACCGAGCCGCCCTTGAGCATGGTCCACTCGACCATCGAGCCGTCGTACATCCGCGCCTTCTGGTTGCCCATCAGCTCGTGCGCGACGAACCAGCCCACCGACGCCCAGTGACCGGTGTTGCAGAAGTTGATCTGGTCGCCCTTGGTCGGCACGCCCGCCACCTTGAACAGCTGCTCGAGCTGGCCCGCCTTGCGGAACTCGCCGCCGCCGTTGACCGTCATCCAGCCGTTGGGGAGGTTCTTCGCGCCTTCGATCGTGCCGCTCTCGGTAGCCTTCGGGTGTCGGTTGATGCCGGCGAACTGGTCCTCGGGGCGGTTGTCGACCAGCAGCACGCCGGCGGCCTTCGCCTTCTTCACGTCGTCCATCGTGACGATCATGTCCTTGCGCAGGCTGACCTGGAAGGTCTTGCCTTCGGCCGGCTTGGCGGCGCCGGCCTGCATCGGGTTCTTCTTGTCCTTCTCCCACGCCACCATGCCGCCGTCGAGGATCGACACGTTGTCGTGACCGAGGACCTTGAAGGTCCAGTAGACGCGGGTGCCGATGCCCATGTCGGTCGACGAGGTGCCCGGGGGAACCAGCACGACGTGGGTCTTGTTGTCGATGCCGAGCTTGCCGATCATCGCGGCCAGCGGCTCGATCTTCGCGGGGAACATGTCGGGCACCTTGTCGGCGCGCTCCTCGCGCCAGCCGTCCTTGGCGTAGTTGCTGTTGACGGCCCCCGGGATGTGTCCGCGCAGGTAGTCGGTCGGCGGCCGGAAGTCGACGAACACGACGCCCGGCTTGTCCAGGTTCGCCTTCACCCAGTCCACGTTCACCAGCGGGTCGGCAGCGAGCGCGCTGCGTGCCGTCGCGAGCAGGACGAGGAACACCGCCCCCATCCACGCACCCCATCCCCTCGTCCAGAACCTCTTCATGTGCCGACTCCTCGTCTCAGATGGTTATCGTCAGATCGGAACTCAGGATCGCCGCGACGACGCGGTCCCAGGCTTCCTCGTCAAGGTCCTGCCGCCTCGGGCACGCCGACACGTCGATCGACTCGACCGCGTGCGCCGGCGCCAGCTGCCGCAGCGCGGCACTCACGGTCTGGGCGTCAGGAAACAGACCGGTGTTCAGTTCGAGAATCTTCATCACAGGCTCAGCACGACATCGGACGAGGCGATCGCTCGCGCGAGCCCCGCCGCATCGAGCAGCGGCAGCTCGTCGGCCATCGCCGCGACGCAGGTCTGCGGCTCGATGCCGGTGAGCTCGAGCAGCTCGGCGTTCGCGGCATTCTCCGGCGTCTCCTCGACCGGACCGGTCATGAACACCAGCGACACGCGATGGCCGAAGATCGTGAGCCCGGCCGCCACGCGCATCGCCTCGGCATGATCGAGGCGCGCCAGCACCAGCAGGTTCTTCTCGCTCATGCGGCCACCTCAGAGGCTCACGACCCGTTGCGCCTCGCCCATCAGCGCGCTGTTGACCGTCTGGCTGCCGAGTTCCACCGGGCAGGGCGAGTCCGGGCAGAAGCGGTGCCACGATTCCTCGCAGACCACCGCGCGCGCCGCACCGCCCAGTGCCGACTGCAGCCGCTCGTCGAGCAGGCCGCGCACGCCGTCGTGGGTGACGAAGACGCCGAACGCGTGGCCGCCTCGACGGCAGGCCAACGCGAGCGGCAGCAGCAGTTGCGCGCCGGCTTCGGTCGCGACGTGGAACAGGATCTTCATCGCGCCGCCCTCCTGCCCGCGAGCCACCAGCCGCCGGCGAATGCGGCGAGCACCAGCGCGAGCGCGGCGGCGAGCAGGGCCCCGGCCGGCGGCCACGCGATGCCGGGACGGGCGGCGGCCGATGCGATCGGGGCAACGGTCGACGGCGCAGGCGCCCGGGCCAACGCCTGCGACGACGCGGCAGTCGTTCCGCGCTCGGGATACCCGGCCGCATCGGCGGGCAGCGCGCCGTCGGCGGCCCACTCGGCCCAGCCTTCCGGGTAGATGCGTGCGGCCACGCCATGCCCGGCGGCCAGCAGCGAAAGATAGGCCAGTCCCTCGAAGGCGTCGTGCGCGTAGGCCACCACCGGCCCCTGTGGCAGCACCGGGCGGCGCTCGCGGCCGGGCTCGAGCGCTGCGCGCAATTGGACGGCCGGCAGGCTGATCGCGCCCGGCAGGTGACCGGTGCGCGGTGCGCGCGCGGTCTCGCCCCAGTACTCGCCGTCGGCGCGGCCGTCGAGCAGCGTCGGCGCCGGCCCCGGCGACCGCAACGCGTCGCGCAGCTCGTCGCGCAGGACCCACAGCCCCTCGCGCATCGGCGCCTCGAAGACCGTCTCGCGGACCATGCCGCGCTCGCGCCCCGGTGCGGCGGCGGCACCGGCGCCGAGAAGGCGCGCCACCGGCTCGGCGAGGATGCGCACCTGCCGCTGCCCCGCCAGGTAGAGCAGGCCGGCGACGAAATCGCGGGAGGTGGCTTCCTGCCCGACCACGATCACGGTCTCGCGACCACTCAGCCCGACCGTGCCGAGCAGCCACAGCAGGTCGCGGGCCGAAGGAAGCCGTCGCTGCGGCCCGAGCAGGTCGTCGGCGGGCAGGCAGCGCGCACCGGCCAGGCTGCGCGCGCGGCACTCGGCCAGCGCACGCGTGTCCACGACGACCACCGCGTCGCGGTCGGTCGCATCGGCCAGCGAGCGGACGTAGGCGAAATCGTCCGCGGCCGGCGCCGGGCGCGCCAGCGCCGAAAGCGCCAGCAGCACGACAGCCAGGACAGCGGGTTGCGCCACGCTCAGCACCCGCCGAAGCGCTTCGTCGCGGGCGCCGCCGCGCCGGCCGCGCCCGCGCCGGCTGGCGCGGGCGGGTTCTCGATAAAGAAGCCGATCAGGTCGATCACCGAGACCTTGCCGAAGCCGCCGCCGAGGTCGACGTCGGGCAGCGTCTCGGCGGCAGCGGGCTTCGCCGCCGCCTCGATCGTCGCGCGCGGCAGCGCCGCGAGCGAGTAGCCCACCGCGCACACGACGACCGTGACGGCAAGCGCGCTCGCGCAGAAGATCAGGCTCTCGCGATTCATCGTCGGCGCACCTTCAGAGCGAGTCGCTGAAGAAGGCGAGCGCCATGGCCGCCATCGCGACGCCGAACAGGACGATCTGCGCCACGGTCTCGAAATCGAGGTTCACTTGCCGCCCCCCTTGTAGTGCTGCACCAGGCGCTCGAGCGGCACCGCCTCCCCGGTCGCCGGGTTCACGACCGGCGGCGACAGGTACGGCACGCCGTCGCGCGTCACGTGCATGCCCGGCGGCGGGCTGGCGTACATCCATCCGAGCCCGCCGATCGCGACGACCGCAGCGGCCGCGACGAACAATCGCATCAGGAGCCTGCCGAGCATGCCCTCAGTCCTTGCGGATGTAGACGCGCCAGCAGGCGGGATCCTTGATCGTCTCGACGTGCGTCGCGTTGAGCTCGTTGCACATCGGCGGCAGCGCCTCGACCGACGAGGGGTTGTCGACGAGCACCTCGACGAGCCCGCCTGCGGCCACCTCGCCGACGGCCTTCTTCGTCATCAGCTGCGGCCGCGGGCAGGAGTCGCCGCGGCAGTCGACGCGGCGCGCGACCTGCACGCGCTCGCCGCTGCTCAGCGTCGCCTCGCCGGCGGCCGGCGCCGCGTCGGCCTTCTTCTTCGCTCCGAACAATCCCATCGTGATGTCCCCCTCGTTTCGTTTCAGTGCGACGTCGCCGCGGCGGCGCCGGCCTCGCCCGCCGATTCGGCGCGGTGCCTGTCGTGCTGCGCCTGCTGCGCGCGCTCGCGCCGGAGAATCGCCCGGTAGATCGCGAACAGCACCGCGGTCTGGACCAGTCCGAAGACGATCGCCGGAATGCCGAGCTTGTCCTGCAGCGTCCGCGCGTTCGAGAAGCCGAACTGCAGCGCCGGCAGGTTCGGTTCGCCGGTCATGCTGCCCGGGGCCGGCGGCCACCAGTTCCACGACCAGGCGAGCGAGAACAGGAACATTCCGACGAAGGTGAACAGCAGCGCCCAGACCGCGCCGAGATTGCCCTCGCCGGCCTTGACCCACGTCGACACCGTGCAGGCGCCGGCCAGCACCATGCCGATGCCGAACAGGAACAGCCCGGCGAAGGTGTTCAGCCCGACGTCGAACTCGAGCGGATGCCCGGCGCCCAGCGTCATGAAGCCGGTGAAGGCGACCGTCAGGATCATCATCGCCATCAGCATGGCCTTGGTGTTCCGGTAGGTCTTGAACATGATCGCGTCGCGCAGCGCCGCAGTGTTGCAGAAGCGCGAGCGCTGCATCAGCAGCCCGACCACCGAACCGAAGACGAAGGCAACCAGGCACTCGACGACCGGGGTCATGGATCAGGCCTCCAGGATTCGCTTGTAGATCAGCGAGCCGACCCAGGCGCCGGCGATGATGCCGGACATTGCCAGGTAGCCGCCCATGTTCATCTCCGGCATCAGGCCGAAGAAGGTCGACACGTTGCAGATGTAGGCGATGCGGATGCCGATGCCCATCAGCAGGCCGCCGATCGTGATCAGCAGCCACTCCGACGCGTGGCGCGGCATCCGCCAGTAGAACTCCTTGCTCAGCACCGCGCCGACGAATGCGCCGAAGAACATGCCGAGACTGATGTAGATCTTCCAGTAGTCGCCGTGCACCGGGAACACGACGTTCCAGAACGGAATCCGCACGAGCTGCTCTTCGCCGAGCACCGCCTTCGCGACCAGCCCGGTCATCATCGTCTCCCCGCCGCCGACGGTCCATGCGCCGAGCAGAAGGAACAGGAAGATGTCGAGCACGGCGATCGCCGCCAGCGCCAGCACCGGGTCGAGTGTCTTGCGGAAGAACTCCATCGTCGCTCCTTCGCGCGCCGCACTCCGGGAGGGCGCGCGCCTTCTTGTATGCTGCGGCATTGTGTCGATCGGGCCCGGGCCAGTGGTGGTATTTATTGCCAACCCGCTTCGGGAGGGGAAGGCGGATGAGCATCTACACCGAAATCAACGACGTCCTGGACCACATGTTCAACGCCTGCACGACGGCGCAGATCAGCGAGTTCATCCCCGAAAAGCGCGGGTTCCGCATCCACGGCCACAGCACCACGGTGTCGCTCGAGCGCGCCTTCTGGAACGTGCTCGAGGACATGGCGCGCGAAAGCCAGGTGTCGCTGCCGCGCCTGATCGAGCGCGTCCACGACGGCTGCCTCGTCGCCAACGACAAGAACATCTCGTCGTGCCTGCGGGTGATCTGCCTGAAGTACCTGAACATCTACGCCGCGGCCGGGGCCTGATC
>CALMSQ010000046.1:0-7769 GCA_937872345.1 uncultured Burkholderiales bacterium
GCGGTGCAGACGTTGGCCGCCAGCATGCATTCCTCGATCAGCCGGTGCGCGTCGTTGCGCTGGCTGGGAACGATCCGCTCGATGCGACCCGCGGGATCGCAGACGATCTTCGTCTCGACCGTCTCGAAGTCGATCGCGCCGCGCGCCTGCCGCGCGGCCGCGAGCGCGCGATACAGGTCGTGCAGGTTGCGCAGCATCGGCAGCAGCGCCGCGCGCGCGGGCGGCGGCGCC
Source organism: uncultured Burkholderiales bacterium (assembly GCA_937872345.1). Lineage (GTDB taxonomy): Bacteria > Pseudomonadota > Gammaproteobacteria > Burkholderiales > Burkholderiaceae_E > Zeimonas. Next base: position 232 of record CALMSQ010000046.1, read on the forward strand.
AGCGCCGCGCCGCCCGACAGCATCGACCAGACCTCGTCGTAGGTCAGGCGCGCCGCGGAGTGCATCACCGCCTCGTAGAACTGGTAGGCGCGCAGCTGCCCGCGCGCCCCGATCACCATGTCGCAGACGAGCACCAACCGGTCGACCTGCGGGTTGAGCGAGCACAGGCCGTTGGACAACTTCTCCGGCAGCATCGGAATCACGCGCCGCGGGAAATAGACCGAGGTGCTGCGCTCGAGCGCATCGACGTCGAGCGGGTCGCCCGGCTTCACGTAGTGCGCCACGTCGGCAATCGCCACGATGAGGCGAAAGCCGCTCGCGCGCCGCGCTCGCCCGCCCGCGGCAGGCACGTCGTCGTCGGCCGCGTGCGCCGCACCGATCGACTCGCCGCGCGCCGCGATCGACTCGATGGGCTCGCAATAGACGGCATCGTCGAAGTCGCGCGCATCCTCGCCGTCGATCGTGACCAGCGGCACGTCGCGCAGGTCGACGCGCCCCTTCAGGTCGGCCGGTCTCACCGCGACCGGCAACTTCGCCGCCTGCGCGACCGCCCCCTCGCTGAACTGGTGCGGGACGTCGAACTTGCGCACCGCGATCTCGATCTCCATCCCGGGATCGCCGATCTCGCCGAGCACCTCGACGACGCGCCCGATCGGCGGCGCCTGGCCGGAGGGCGGATCGACGATCTCGACGGTCACCACCTGCCCCTGCTGCGCGTGATGCGTGTCGCCCGGCGGGATCAGGATGTCGTGCTTGATCCGCTGGTCTTCGGGGACGACGATGTGCACGCCGCGCTCGTTGAGGAATCGCCCGACCAGGCGCCGGTGCGCGCGTTCGGTCACCTCGACGATGCGGCCCTCGGGCCGTCCGCGCGAGTCGTAGCCGGTGCGCTTGACCAGCGCGCGGTCGCCGTGCATCACCTTCTGCATTTCGCGCGGCGACAGGAACACGTCCGGGCCCCCGGCATCGGGGATCAGGAAGCCGAAGCCGTCGCGATGGCCCTGCACCCGGCCCGCGGTCAGGTCGAGCTTGCTGGCCAGCAGCAGCACGCCCTTGCGGTTGGGCAGCAGCTGCCCGTCGCGCTCCATCGCGAGCAGCCGCCGGTTCAGGTTGTCGAAGTGCGTCGACGGCACCTCGAGCCGCTCGGCGAGCTCGACCGGCGTCATCGGCACGTCGGCGGCGCGCAGGCACTCGAGGATCGCTTCGCGCGTCGGGGCAAACCAGGTCGTGGAGGTCGGACGTCGGGTCACGAGTTCACCGGTAATTTGACAAATCGCGCCGGTCGATTAAACTGCCGGGCTCTACTCGCGGCAGGCATCGGCCCGTCGCCGCCTTCGGAAATCGTCCGACAGGCCCATCGCCCAGATGGCGGAATTGGTAGACGCACCAGGTTCAGGTCCTGGCGGTGGCAACACTGTGGAGGTTCGAGTCCTCTTCTGGGCACCATCGACAAAGCCCGCGCCAGCGGGCTTTTCAATCTCAGCCCCAGCGCGCCTTCAGGTCGCCCGGCCGCATGTGGTCGTATTCCTCGAACGGCTGATGGATCCACGGATTGGTCGGCAGGTGTTCGATGAAGTAGTCGGGCTGCGCCACCGAGGCGCCCTTGCGCCATAGTACCGCCGAGCGGATCTCGCGAACCTGCGGGTAGCGCTCGCGCAGGATCGGCACGACCTGCACCAGCGTCTCGCCGGTGTCGGCGAGGTCGTCGACCAGCAACCAGCGCGGTCCCGGCAGCGGCTGCGCCGAGCTCAGCTGCTCGCCGACCAGCAACCGTCCCTGCGTCATGCCGGCGTCGTCGCGGTACGAACTCGTGAACAGCACGCCGAGCGGCTTGTCGAACAGCCGCGAGAACACGTCGCCGATGCGCAGGCCACCGCGCGCCAGGCAGACGATCGCCTCGAAGTTCCACCCCGACCTCCAGACCTCGAGCGCCAGCTTCTCGACGAGCCGGTTGTACTCGTCCCACGAGACGTGCAGGTCCTTCATCGCCGGGCGCCGACACGCGTTCAGTGGAACGGATGGCGCAGCAGGATCGTCTCGTCGCGATCGGGGCCGGTCGACACGATGTCGATCGGCGCACCGGCGACTTCGGAGAGCCGCTCGAGATAGCGCTTGGCGTTGGCCGGCAGCGCCTGCCAGTCGCGCACGCCCACGGTGCTCTGCGTCCAGCCCGGCATCTCTTCGTAGACCGGCTCGCAGTCGCCGACCGCGTCCGCGCCGAACGGCAGCAGCTCGAGCGTGCGCCCGCCGCTGCGATAGGCGGTGCACAGCTTCACGGTGGGCAGGCCGTCGAGCACGTCGAGCTTGGTGACGACCAGCCCCGAGATGCCGTTGAGCTGGATCGAACGCTTGAGTGCCGGCGCGTCGAACCAGCCGCAGCGGCGCGCCCGGCCGGTGACCGAGCCGAACTCCTTGCCGACCGTGGCGAGGTGCTTGCCGACCTCGTCGTGCAGCTCGGTCGGAAACGGCCCCGAGCCCACGCGCGTCGTGTAGGCCTTCACGATGCCCAGCACGTAGTGCAGCGATTGCGGCCCGACGCCCGCGCCGGCCGCCGCGTACCCGGCGACGCAGTTGCTGCTGGTGACGAACGGATAGGTGCCGTGGTCGACGTCGAGCAACGCGCCCTGCGCGCCCTCGAACAGCAGCGACTCGTTGCGGGCCATCGCCTGCGCGAGCAGCGCCGGCACGTCCGCGACCATCGGCGCGATCCGCTCGCCCAGCGCCAGCGCCTCGTCGGCGACCCGCGCGCCGTCGACCGGCTGGGCGCCGAGGTAGTGCACGAGCGTGAAGTTGTGCAGGTCGAGCACCTCGTCGAGGCGCGCGCGGAACCGCACCGGGTCGGCCAGGTCGCGGATGCGCAGCGCGCGACGCGCCACCTTGTCCTCGTAGGCCGGGCCGATGCCACGGCCGGTCGTGCCGATCTTCGAGTCGCCGCGGCGCGCCTCGCGCGCGTGGTCGAGCGCGACATGATGCGGGAGGATCAGGGCGCAGGCCTCGCTGATGCGCAGCCGGGCGCGCACCGACACGCCGGCCGCCTCGAGTTCGTCGATCTCCTGCAGCAGCGCTGATGGCGAGACGACCACGCCGTTGCCGATGTAGCAGACGACACCTTCACGCAGGATTCCGGACGGAATGAGGCGCAGCACCTGCTTGCGCCCGCCGATCACCAGCGTGTGGCCGGCGTTGTGGCCGCCCTGGAAACGCACCACGCCGCGCGCAGTGTCGGTCAGCCAGTCGACGACCTTGCCCTTGCCCTCGTCGCCCCACTGGGTCCCGATGATGACCACGTTCTTTGCCATGACTCGATCTTGCCTCGATGAAGTGGGTTCGGTCCCGCCCGCTCACGCCTGGTCGAGGCGGCGCACGCTCCAGCGGCCAGCCTGCATCACCAGTTCGCGGTCGCAGGCGAACTCCTGTTGTTCCTGCTCGTGACCGGGCAGCACCTGGATCACGATCTCGCCGGCCGCGCGCAGCGCAGCCACCTTCTCGATCAGCGCCGCGTCGTCGGACCAGGGCGCCCGGATCGCGGACACCGGTTCGGCCACCGTGCCGAGCCCCGCCAGCGCGCGCAACTCGATCGAGAACCCGGTGGCGGGCCGCGCGCGCCCGAACGCCCGTCCGACGTTGTCGTAGCGACCGCCGCGGGCGATCGCATACGGCAGCCCCTCGACGTAGGCCGCGAACGTGATCCCGTTGTGATAGCGGTAGCCGCGCAGGTCGGCCAGGTCGACCGACAGCTCCACCGCGGGCCAGCGCTGCCACAGCGGCGACGCGCACAGGCGCTCGAGCTGCTCGAGCGCCGCCGCGATCGGCGCCGCCGGCGGCAGCGCGGCGCGCGCCCTGGCCAGCGGCGAGCCGCCTGGCGAGCCGGCCGCGGCCCCACCGGCGCCACCGGCGCCACCGGCCGCACCGGACCCACCGTCCACTCCGGCCGAACCGGCCGCGACGCGGCCGTGCAGGCCGGGCAGCGCGCGCAACGCCGCCTGCAGCGACGGCGACGCACCCTGCAGCCATTCGTCGAGACCGGGCACGTCCTTGCCGCGCAGCAGCGCGTACAGCGCCTCGACGTCGCGTTCGCCGCTTGCGCCATCGAGCTCGAGCAGCGCAGGCACGATCGCCGCGTGGCACAAGTCGATGCGCACCCTCGCGACGCCGGCCGAATCGAGCGAGCGCACCAGCAGCTCGATGGCCTCGAGGTCGGCCTCGATGCCCGAATGGCCGTACAACTCCGCGCCAGCGTGGATCGGCTCGCGGGTGGCGAACAGGCCTTGCGGCCGGGTGTGCAGCACCGACCCGGCGTAGCACAGGCGCGTGATGCCTTCGCGGTTGAGCAGGTGCGCGTCGATGCGCGCGACCTGCGGCGTCATGTCGGCGCGCACCCCGAGGGTGCGCCCCGAGAGCTGGTCGACCAGCTGGAAGGTGCGCAGGCCGAGGTCTGCCCCCGAACCGGTGAGAAGCGAATCGAGGTGCTCGATCAGCGGCGGCATCACGAGCTCGTAGCCGTACGAGCGATACAGGTCGAGCAGCCGCCGGCGCAGCTCCTCGATGCGGCGCGCTTCCGACGGCAGGACGTCGGCGATGTTCTCGGGCAGCAGCCAGCGCAACATGGGCAATCTCACAGGCTCGGTCGGGAGCCGGCGCCCGGCGCGAAGCGGCGGTTGGGCGCGGTCGGCAAAACTCGTTATTGTAGGGCCAGTCGGCCCGGGCCGGGACCGCCGGCCCCGCTCAGGACAGCAGCAGCAGGACCGCCCCCGCCAGCGCCGAGCCGAATCCGACGAAGCGGATCTGCCCGTCGCGCAGGCGCGCCACCTGCATGAACACTTCGCGCCAGCGGGCCGGCGCGAGCAGCGGCATCAGCCCCTCGATGACCAGCACCAGCCCAATCGCGCGCAGCCAGTCGTGAAGCGTCACGTCGGGCGTCTCCGCGCGCTCAGCGCGTCCGGTCGCCCGGCGCCTTGAAGTAGCGGAAGAAGTCGGACGAAGGGTCGACGACCATCAGGTCACTGCGGGTGCGGAACGACGCGCGATACGCCTCGAGGCTGCGATAGAAGCTCGCGAACTCCGGGTTCTGGCCGAACGCCGAAGCGAACAGCCCGGCGGACTTCGCATCGCCTTCGCCCTTGATGCGCTGGGCGTCGCGATAGGCCTCGGCCAGGATGACCTCGCGCTGCCGGTCGGCGTCGGCGCGGATCTTCTCGGACTCGGCCGCGCCGGTGGCGCGCCGCTCGTTGGCGACCTGCTTGCGCTCGGACTCCATCCGCGCGAACACGCGCTCGGAGACCTCGGGGGCGAAGTCGACCCGCTTCAGGCGCACGTCGATGATCTCGGCGCCGATCTGCCGCGAGTCCTCGTCGACCTTCGCGCGGACGTTCTCGACCACCTTCTCGCGCTCGCCCGAGATCATGTCGGCGACGGTCCGCCGCGCGACCTCGTTGTTCAGCGCGTCGCGCAGGCTGCGGTTGATGCGGTCGACCGCGACCTGCTCGCTGCCCGACACCGAGCGGATGAACGCGCGGGGGTCGATGATGCGCCACTTCACGAACGTGTCGATCATCACGTTGAGCTTCTCGGACGTGATGAAGCGGTCGCTCTCGGCGGTGTCGATCGTGAGGATGCGCTTGTCGTAGTAGACGACGTTCTGGAACGGCGGCGGCAGCTTGAAGTACAGGCCGGGCTTGTCGATCACCTGGCGGATTTCGCCGAGCGCGTAGACGACCGCGAACTGTCGCTGGTCGACGATGAACACGCAGGACATGAACACCACCAGCGCAACCAGCGCGCCGATCAGCGTGGGGACGATCTTGTTCATCTCTGGCTCCGGTCGGTCGCGTCAGCGGCTGTCGCGCTCGCGGCTGCGCAAGCCGTTGGCGCGACTGGTGGCCGGCGACTCGGCGGGCGGAGGCGTCGTGGCCGCGGGGGCGGACGGGGAGCCGCGCGCGGTCTCCGCGGCGGACTGCTGGATCAGGCGGTCGAGCGGCAAGTACAGCAGGTTGCCGCCGGCGCGCGAGTCGAGATAGACCTTGCTGGTGTTGGCGAAGATCTCCTGCATCGTCTCGATGTACATGCGGTCGCGCGTGACCTGGGGCGCCTTGGCGTACTCGGCGAGCACCTGGCGGAAGCGGCTCGTGTCGCCCTCGGCCGACGCGATCACGCGCTGGCGGTAGCCTTCGGCCTCCTGCATCAGCCGCGCGGCCGTGCCGCGCGCCTTCGGGATGACGTCGTTGGCGTAGGCGCGGCCCTCGTTGATCAGGCGCTCGCGGTCCTGTGCCGCCTTGTTGGCGTCCTCGAACGCGGCCTGCACCTGCTCGGGCGGCTGCACCTGCTGGATCGTCACGTCGACGATCGAGATGCCCGCCTTGTAGCGGTCGACCAGCCCCTGGATCATCTTGCGCGCGCCCTGGGCGACCTGCTCCTTCTCTTCGTAGAGCACCTGGTCGACGCCGGTGCGCCCGACCACCTCGCGCATCGCGGTCTCGGCGCCCTGGCGGACGATTTCCTCGGGAACCGGGCCGAAGTCGTTGTTGAACAGGTAGTCCTTGGCGTCGCCGATCCGGTACTGCACCGTGAACTGCATGTCGACGATGCTCTGGTCCTGCGTGAGCATCAGCGACTCGCGCAGCGTCTTGTTGCGCACGCCGTTGCGGTAGCCGACCTCGACGGTGCGCAGCTGCTGCACGTTGACGATCTCGTTGCTCTCGATCGGGTACGGCATGCGCCACGTGAACCCGGCCCGGTCGACCATGTGCTTGTACTCGCCGAAGCGAAGCACCACCGACGCCTGGCCTTCCTGGACGATATAGAAGCCGCTGGCCAGCCACAGCAGCAGCGCGACCAGCGCCAGCAGCCCGATTCCGGCGCCCGCCCCCTTCAGCGACGGGCCTTCGCGGTCACCCCCGCCAGGCGGACGCCCACCGCCGCGCCGGAACATTCCCCCGAGGCGGCGATTGAAATCGCGCCAGAGCTCGTCGAGGTCGGGGGGACCGTCGCTGTTGGGCCGCTGCGGCGGGCGCTGATCGCCACCGCCGCCGCCGCGCCCCCAGCCGGGATCGTTGAGCGAAAAGATCGAGCGGACTGACTTCCACATGGTCGGGGAACGGACAAGGAGAGGATGGGTTCAGGCAGCCCGATGCACGGGGTTTTCGCGGGGGGCGGCTTCGTCGAGGACGACATCGGCCGGCCCGGCTTCGGTTGCGTCGGCCGCCCCGTGCCGGCGCGCCTCGCGCCACACGGCCACCTGCTGGTCGATCGCCTCCCGCAGCAGGTCGAGCCCTTCACCGGTGGCCGCGCTCGTCCAGACGCGGTCGATCCTACCATAGCGGTCCAGCGCGACATCCGGCACCCGTCCGGTGCGGTCGATCTTATTGTGCACGAGGATGCGTGGCACGTCGGTGGCGCCGATCTCGTCGAGGACCCGATCGACCTGCGCGATCTGCTCGTCGCGGTCGGGCGCCGACGCGTCGACCACGTGCAGCAGCAGGTCGGCCTGCGCGGTCTCCTCGAGCGTGGCGGTGAACGCCTCGACGAGCTGGTGCGGCAGG
>CALMSQ010000047.1:0-5044 GCA_937872345.1 uncultured Burkholderiales bacterium
GGCACGCGCGCGGTGCTGCTCGCGAGCGTCCCGAAGACCGAGCTGGTCGACGCCGCCAGCGCCGACCGGCTCTGGGCTGCGCGCCGCGGCCTGTTCTTCAAGCCGGTCGCCGGCTACGGCGGCCGCGCCGCGTATCGCGGCGACAAGCTGACGCGGCGCGTCTGGCAGGACGTCGTCGGCGGCGGCTACGTCGCGCAGCGCTACGCGGCGCCCGGCGAGCGCGCGATCGACGTCGAGGAACCGGCGCGGAGGCTGAAGTTCGACCTGCGCAACTACGTCTACGACGGCGCCGTGCAGTGGGTCGCGGCGCGCCTGTACCAGGGGCAGACGACCAACTTCCGTACGCCGGGCGGCGGCTTCGCGCCGGTGTACAGCACGCGGTGAGTCCTGTCGCGCCCCGCCCGAAGGACGAGACACCCATGCAGGCTCACGGTCGTCGTGGTGCCAGGGCAGAACGGCTGGATCGAGGGCGCAGGCACAGCTAATCGAAGGAGCCGCGGTCACGCCATGATCGTAGGTTCCCGGGCCCGTTCGCGGCCCGCTCAGATGTGCCCGGGCGCGCGGGGCCGATGGCGCATGTGCAGCGAAAGTCCAAGCGCGCCCATGTCGCGGCCGTTGCGACCGAGGATCGCCTCGGACAGGGGCAGGAACGCCTCTTCCTCGAACCTTGCGTGTGCGCCGTACTTCGAGACCAGTCGATCGATGGCCGCAGGATCGATGATCCCGTCCTGTCCCTTCGCGACCTTCCTGACCTCGGGCTCCAGGGCCTTCCAGTCGGCCTCGATCTCGCGGTGCTGGGCCGTGAGCTGCAGCACCAGGGTGTGGACACGATCGTGCTCCTCGCCCTTGCTTGCGCTGGCCAGTACGGCCGGAAACAGCTCGCGCTCCTCGTCGACATGATGCTCGATGATCGCTGTGCGGAAGAACACGAGCGTCTCCTTGGCGACCGCCCGCGCCCGGGCTGCGGGCTCGAGCAGGGTCGCCAGCTCGCCGAAACGCCCGAGAACCGAGAGGATTCCGTGATGACACTCACGGAATCGCGTGATCGGGGCATCGAGGTCTGGCGATCCGGATGGGGCGGACTTCATCGTTTCAGCTCCGTGAAGACGAGACCGGGCGTCAGGGGCGGCCCGACATGGGTGCTCCAGTTTCGAACAGATACGAGGTCATCGATACAGCCCCGCGCACGCCCTCGTTGAAGACCGTCAGCCGATCGCCGGCACGACGCACCGCGAGCACGTAGAGCAACGGCAGGAAATGCTCGGCCGTCGGCACCGACAGGACGGCGTCATCGTCCTCCAGGGCCTCGCTGGTGAGGGCCAGGTGATCGCCGCGCTCGATCAGTTCGCGAACGCGGCGGTCGAAGCGCTCACCCCACGGTACGGCGCCCGGCACCTGACGAGTATGCGCCGGCAGGTTGTGCACCACGTTTCCGCTCGCCAGGATGACGATGCCTTCGTCGCGCAGCGGTGCAAGGCGCGCTCCGAGCTCGTAGTGTTGCGCAGGCGACCGTGTGAGGTCGAGGCTGAGCTGAACGACGGGCACGCTGGCGTCCGGGTACATGGCGCGCAGGACCGTCCATGCGCCGTGATCGAGGCCGCGCGATGGCTCGATCGAGGCGTCCGCGTCGCCGAGCAGGTTGCAGATCCGACCGGCCAACGACGGCGAGCCCTCGGCCGGGTAGCGGATGTCGTAGAGCTCGCGGGGGAAGCCCACGAAATCGTGGATCGTGTCCGGTTTGCGCGCGCCGGAAACTTGCACACCCAGCGAAATCCAGTGAGCGGAAACGCAGACGATCGCTGCCGGGCGACCGAGCCGCGCAGCGAGGTCTGCCCAGCGGCATCGAAAGACGTTTTCCTCGACTGCGAACATCGGTGAACCATGCCCGACGAAGACCGTCGGCGCTGGCGCGACATCCACTCCTGCCACGGCGCCGCCTACAGATCCAGGACCAGCCGCTCGCCCTTCGCCCGGGAGACGCAGACCATCATCGTGGATCCCGCTTCCCGCTCATCCTGCGAAAGGACATAGTCGCGATGCTCGACCGCACCTTCGCAGACCGTGGTTTCGCAGGTGCGGCACAGGCCTTCCCGGCAGGAATTGGGGACACGGACGCCGTTCTGCTCGAGCGCCTCGAGGATGCTCTTGTCGGCAGTCACGACGATCGAACGACCGCTTCGACGCAGCTCGACGGTGAAGGAGCCCGCAGGGGGCGTCGCGGCACTATCGACTGGCGCACTGAAGTACTCGAAGTGAATCGTCTCCGGGCGGCGATGCGAGGCGGCCGCCCTGACCGCCGAGATCATCGGCCCGGGCCCGCAGCAGTAGACGTGTTCGCCTTCGGGCTCATCGACCAGCCAGGGTCCGGGGTCGAACACGCCCGACGCCTGGTCGTCGGCGTGAAGATGGATCGGCCCGCCCATCGCCTTCAGCGTCTCGTGGAATGCGGCACGCTGCGCACTGCGCACCGCGTACGCGAGTCGCCACGGGCGATCCATCGCCTGACACCAGCGGATCATCGCGACGATCGGCGTGATGCCGATGCCACCTGCCAGGAACAGGAACCGTCGCGCCGAGGGTTCCAGCGGGAAGCCGTTGCGCGGCGAGCTGGTCGGCAGCGTCGCGCCGCGACGCAGGGCCTGGTGGGCGAACAGGGAACCGCCCCTGCTGCGCGCGGACCGCCCGATTCCGATGACGTATCGGTCGCGCTCGCGCCAGTCGTTGGTCAGCGAGTAGTGGCGCACCAGGCCGTTCGGCAGGTCGACTTCGACGTGCGCACCGGGCAGGAACGCCGGCAACTCGCCGCCGCCGCGGGCGCGCAGCTCCAGCAGGATGACATCGCGCGCTTCAGCCTGGACGTCGGTGACTTCGAGTTGAAGCCTGGGATCGGCCGGCATCGACATGAGGACTCGGTTCCTATCCGATCAGGCAGCAGCCGCCTGGGCAGGGGCTCGCTCCGCAGCGATGCGTTCCTTCATGAGCCACCGGAAATGCGACAAGGCGGCGTCCGCGCCGATGGCCAGCAACTTGAAGTCAGGATCGGCGTCGAGGAGCTTCTGCTGCGCCTCGATGAATCCCTTGTCCTCCAGGAATCCCTCCTCCAGGCTGTGTCGCAGCGACAGGGCGATGTTCGGGTTGTCCAGATCGAAGTTGTGCAGGTAGTTCCAGAAGAAGTGCGTCGTCCTTCGGGTCTCCGGCGTCATGAACTGGCAATTACGGTATTCGCGCGCACCGGCCAGGTTGCCCTTCTCGGCGCCGCTGCCCGCGGGCGCGAACAGCGACTCGAGGAAGAAGATTCCGGGGATCGTCATGTGGCCGATGTTTCGCCGGTCGACCGGATCGGTCTTGTTGGGGATGACCTTCTTGTGAAAGGGCGGCGGGTCGCTGTTCATGTGCCAGCGCACGGCCCTGAACCCGTCCTGCAAGCGCTCGATCGAGGCGGGCCTGGTCTTGTAGGCGTATTCCTCGGAGCCGCCCAGCGTCTTCGTGTGCACGAAGGCAAGGTGTGCGAAGTCGCTGAGGTTGTCGACGATGAGCAGCCAGTTCGCGTCATAGTGCAGGTATCCGGGAAGACCGCGCCATCCGGCGTCGTGAAGCGGCGGGTAGTCGACGATCAGGCCGGGATCCGCCTTCGCCGGATCGCCCATCCAGATCCACACGAGATGGTCGCGTTCGACCACCGGGTAGCTGCGCACGCCAAGCATCGGCGGGATCGTCTCCTGGCCGGGGATCTGGATGCACTTGCCGGTCTCGTCGAACTTCATGCCGTGGTACATGCAGCGGATGCAGTCACCCTCGATCCTGCCCATGGACAGCGGCGCGCCGCGGTGGCAGCAGCGATCGTCCAGGGCAACCACTCGTCCGCTCTCGCCCTGGTACAGCACCACCGGCTTCTCGAGGATCGTCCGCGCGAGCTTCCTGCCGTCCAGGAGTTCATGGTCCCATGCTGCGACGTACCAGCAGTTCCACAGGAAGATGTCTTCTTTGTACGCAGCCATGTCGGGCCTCCGCAGTCGTTCAGGATCGAGCCAGCATAACGATCGCGGCATCACCGATAAACGGCGCGGTCTGGACAGACTGTCCAGTTGGCAGGACAATGCGCCGATGAACTGGGCCGACTACGATGTCTTCTGCCATGTGGTCGAGCAGCACGGATTCAGCGCCGCGGCGCGTTCGGTCGATCGGCCCAGATCCTGGGTCAGCGCGGCGGTCTTGCGATTAGAGGCCGAACTGGGGGCGCGACTGTTCGAGCGCACCACACGCAAGCTGCGGCTGACCGAGGCCGGCGAGGCGCTCTACAGCACGATGGGGCCGCTGTTCGGCAGCCTGCGGCAAGCCGCGGCCGACGCGAAGGCAGAACGCGACGACGTTTCCGGGTTGTTGCGGATCGCCTCGCCCTACGAATTCGGTGCCCATCACATCGCCCCGGTGGCGTGTGCCTTGATGACGACCCACCCCGACCTCAAGGTGCAACTCGACGTCCAGCATGCGTCGGTCAGTCCGCTCGAGGCACCCTATGACATCGTGTTCGCGATGCTCGATTCGCCGCTTCCCTCGTCGAGCATCGTGGTCCGCAGGGCGCTCATGCTCGAGCGCGGCCTGTTCGCCGCGCCTTCGCTGCTGGCGCGCCACGGCGAGCCCGCGGACCCGGCGGACCTGGAGAGGCTGCCCCTGCTCGCGGGCATTGCCGACGTCGAATGGCGATTCACGGACGCCGACGGCGAAGTGGGTCGAACCGCGATCCGCAGCCCGCGGCTGCGCAGTTCGAATGCCGATGCCAGGCTGCAGGCTGCCATCGCCGGGCTCGGGGTCGCGCGGATCACCGCGACGTTCTGCAGCAGCGCGGTGGCGGCCGGGCTTCTTCGGGTAGTCCTGCCGGACCACCGGTGCGACCCGCTGCCCATCTATGCCCTGCTGCCGGCACGCCGCCTGATGCCGCGCAAGGTTCGCCGCTTTCCCGACGCGCTCGACGAGCACGAGGCGAGGCGCGCCAACCCGCCCGCCCCGCTCAAAGCCCCAGCACGCGCGGCAGCCACAGGGTGAA
>CALMSQ010000048.1:0-2992 GCA_937872345.1 uncultured Burkholderiales bacterium
TCGGGCGGCTGGTCGACCACCAGCCAGCGCTGCGAGCCGTCGCGCTCGATGTGCGCGCCCGCCACCTTGGGCAGCACCGGGCTCGAGGCGCCGGACGTCGAGCGCTCGGCAGCGCGGCCGCTCTCGAAAGCCGAGGCCGTGCGCGCGCTGCGATCGGGCACCGTGTAGCGGCCGTCGGAGGCCGGCCTGGTGAGGTCGGGAGGCACGTCGAGCGACGGCCCCTTGCTGGCCGACTTGTACTCGATCTTGCTCGCTTCGTCGATGCGCTCTCCGAGCGCGCAGGCGCCCAGCGCCGCGGCGAGCCCCGCGATGGCGGACAGGCGCAGCGCGCGGTCGAGCACGGTCGGGCGGGATGTCGTCGTCAATTGAGAACTCCAGAACGCTTCAGCGCCGCGCGCACGAAGTCGTGTCGCTCGGGCGAGAGCGGCGTCAACGGCAGCCGGATGCCGGGACGGATCCGGCCCATCTCGGCCAGCGCCCACTTGACCGGAATCGGATTGGCTTCGACGTAGAGGTCGGTGTGCAGCGGAAGGATGCGGCGGTGGATCGCCAGCGCCTGCGCCCAGTCGCCGGCCAGCGCCCGCGCGCACATCTGCGCCATCGGGCCGGGCGCGAGGTTGGCGGTGACCGAGATCACGCCATGGGCGCCCATCGCCATCAGCGCCAGCGCCGAATCGTCGTTGCCGCTGTACACCGCGAACCCCGCCGGCGCCTGCGCGAGCAGCACCGAGCCGCGGCCGACGTCGCCGCACGCGTCCTTCAGGCCGACGACGCCCGGCACCTGCGCCAGGCGCAGCACGGTGGCGTTGGACAGGTCGGCGACGGTGCGCGAAGGCACGTTGTAGAGCAGGACCGGCAGGTCGACCGCTTCGGCCACCGCGCGGAAGTGCCGGTACATCCCTTCCTGCGTCGGCTTGTTGTAGTACGGGACCACCTGCAGCGTCGAGTGCGCGCCGACCTTGCGCGCGAACTCGGTCAGCTCGATCGCTTCGCGCGTGGAGTTGCCGCCGGTGCCGGCGATGATCGGCAGGCGCCCGGCGGCGTGCTCGACCGCCACGCGGATCAGCGTCGCGTGCTCTTCGACGTCGACGGTCGGCGACTCGCCGGTCGTGCCGACCGCGACGATCGCTGCCGTGCCTTCCTCGATGTGCCAGTCGATCAGCCGACGGTAGCTCTCGAGATCGAGGCTGCCGTCTTCGTGCATCGGACTGACGATCGCGACAATGCTGCCCTGGATCATGGCGGGTCGATCGCAAAAATCCGCATTCTATCCGAGCGGGCGCAGTGCCTCGGGTCCGGCCGCGCGAACCGCGCAGGCACGCTGCACGACGGCCGGGCGCGGCCGCTCGAGCAGCCCGTGCTCGTAGGCCAGCACTGTCAGCCCCGCGCTGCGGCAGCGCTCCAGCAGCTCGCCCGGCGCGAGCAGGAAAGCCGGATTCGACGGCTTGCCGTAGCGCTCGTTGCCCCGCGCGAAGGTCTCGTAGACCAGCAGCCCGCCGGGCGCCACCAGCGCGGCCAGCAGCGCGAATCGCGGGCGAAACAGGTAGTTCGTCACGACGACCGCGTCGAAGCGCTCGCGCCCGAACGGCCACTCGCCCCCCTCGAGGTCGGCCGCGCGCGTCGCGATGCCCTCCCCGATGCCGGCCAGCACACCGGCGTCGCGGTCGATGGCCGTGGCGCGCAGCCCGAGGCGACGCGCCTCGCGCGCGTGGCGTCCCGATCCCGCCGCGAAGTCGAGCACGCTCGCCCCCTCGGGCAGGGTCTCGAGCCATCGCCGGACCCAGGGAGACGGCGGCAAGGGCGTGAAGGCGGGCGGGGTTGCGGTCGGGGTGGACATATTCCTCGGTTCGGCGCGGGCGATCCGCTACATTACGCCGGATCCCCTGCGGAGATCGACGATCGAACCCGTTGCCGCCTCGCCCAGTTCCCGGCTCTCGTCGCGCGACCTGGCCGTCTGCGCCGTCGCGCTCGCGGCGGCCACGGGCCTGCTGCTGGTGGCCTGGGCGGCGCCGTCGCCGTCGGCATGGCGCGCCGCGCTCGCGGCGTCGGCGTTCGTGGCCATTGCCGCGCTCGGCTGGGTCTGCATCGCGATGCGCCGCGAGCTGCGCACGGGCCGACGCTCGAGCGAGTTGCTGCGCGACCTCGGCGAGCACCAGCAGGCAGCCGAGCAACTCGCCGCGCTGGGGTCCTGGGTACACGACCTGCGGCGCAACACGCTGCACTGGAGCGACGGGGCGTTTCGCCTGTTCGGAATCGATCCGTCGGCCGGCGTGCCCCCGCCGGCCGAGTTCCTCGCCCACATCCATCCGAACGACCAGGAGCGCTGGCAGGAAGCGCATCGGCGCGCGCTGCGCAGCGGCCGCGAGGCGCGCGTCGAATTCCGCTGGATGCGTTCGAACCGCGACGTCGTCTGGGTCCGCAGCGTCGGGCGCCCCGAGCGCGACGAGCACGGCCAGACCGTGCGGATGGCGGGCATCGTGCAGGACATCACCGGCATGCGCGCGATGCAGCAGCAGCTTGCGGCAAGCGAGGCGAAGTTCCGCGACCTGACGCACCTGAGCTCGGACTGGGTCTGGGAGACCGACGCGCAGCACCGTGTCTCGTTCCTGTCCGATTCGATCGACTCGGTGCTCGGCCCGTGGCGGCGCGCGCTCATCGGGCGGCGCCGCTGGGAGATGTCCGAGGCCGACTTCCTGCGTCCCGACTGGGACAGCCATCGCGCCGCCTGCGAGGCGCACAAGCCGTTCGAGAACTTCGAGTTCGGCCAGATCGATCCGCAGGGCAACGTCTACCACCTGTCGCTCAGCGGCCACCCGGTGTTCGACGAAGCCGGCCAGTTCACCGGCTATCGCGGCACCGGCCGCAACATCACCCGCGAGAAGCAGCAGCGGATGTTGCTCGAGATCGAAGGCGACGTGGCCGGCATCATGCGCGAGCAGACCGAGCCCGCGCGCGTGATCACCGCGATCATCATCACGCTGTGCGGCAAGCT
>CALMSQ010000049.1:0-4790 GCA_937872345.1 uncultured Burkholderiales bacterium
GTGAAGGTCGTGTGCACCGTGTTGTTCATCCACAGGAACTGCGACATCGCCTGCGCGCGCGCCCACGACTCGGCGGGCAGCAGCCGCACCTGCGGAAAGCGCCGATCGAGGTAGTCGCAGATCGCGACGATCTGCGACAGCGGCTTGCCGTCGACGACCAGCGTCGGCACCTGCGCGTTCGGGTTGATCGCCAGGTACTCGGGCGTGCGCTGTTCGCCCTTGTGCAGCTTCAGCGGGCGCGGCACGAAATCCTCGCCTGTCGCGGCCTTGATCGCCTCGAGCGCGGCGTGCGGAACGAACGAGCAGGCCCCGGGCCCGTAGTGGAGTTCGAGCATCGAATTGACTCCCTTGTCGGATGGATCTTCGGCGTCGAGTATACGATTGCGCCTCCGGACCACAGGAATCGCGCCATGAGCCTCGATCCCGCCATCGTCGCTGACCTCTCGGGCGTCTCGACCGCCACGCTCACCACGGTGCTGCTGAAGAAGGGGCTGCGCAACGTCTGGATGCGAGGCACGCGGCCGCTGCGGCCCGGCCAGCCCAGGCTCGTCGGCCGCGCGTTCACGCTGCGCTTCGTGCCGGCGCGCGAAGACCTCGCGACGCCCGAATCCTGGGGGTCGCCGATCTCCACGCGCGCGGCGATCGAAGCGATGCCGGCGGGCTGCATCGCGGTCGTCGACGCGATGGGAATCACCGATGCGGGCATCTTCGGCGACATCCTGTGCGCGCGGATGAAGAAGCGCGGCGTCGCGGCGCTGGTCACCGACGGCGTGGTGCGCGACGGGGCGGGCGTCCTGGGCACCGGGCTGCCGGTCTGGTGCCAGGGCGTGGCCGCGCCGGCGTCGGTCGCGGGCCTGACCTTCGTGGCCTGGCAGCAACCGATTGGCTGCGGCGGCGTCGCGGTCTTTCCCGACGACGTCGTGGTGGTCGACGACGATGGCGCGGTGCTGATCCCGGCGGCGCTGCTCGAACAGGTCATCCCGGTCGCCGTCGAGCAGGAGCGGCTCGAAGGCTGGATCATGGGCGAGGTGGAGCGCGGCGCCGAGCTGCCGGGCCTGTACCCGCCCAACGAGGCGAACCGCGCCCGCTACGAGGCGACGAGGTCCGGCTCCTGAGGGCGCGGGCCGCGCGGGGGCTCCGTGCACTCGTCGGCGCACCCGCGAGCGCGCGCGAGGCCTGCGTTGACCTGCATCAATTGCGGATCGGCCCGCGGGAGCGAACCTTCCGGATGGCCGGCGCCGCACCGGCGGTCCGGCGCAAGGAGGCGCGATGAGCTACACCCTGCCGGAATTCCTCGCCCACGCAGTGGCCCTCGAAACCGAGGCCGCCGAGCGCTACCTCGAGCTCGCCGACATGATGGAGGCGCACCGCAACGACGAGGTCGCCGCGCTGTTCCGCGACATGGTCCACTTCTCGCAGATGCACCGCGACGAGATCAAGGCCCGGGTCGGCACGACGGTGCTGCCCAGGCTGAGATCGTGGGAATACCGCTGGAGCACGCCGCCCGAGGCGGGCGGCGACGAGGCGTTCGACTACCTGCTCGACCCGTGGCACGCGCTGCGCTACGCGCGCGAGAACGAGGTGCGCGCGATGGAGTATTACAGCTCGGTCGGAACGCAGTCGACCGATCCCGAAGTGCGGCGCCTGGCCTCCGAATTCGCCAGCGAGGAAGCCGACCACGTCGACGCGCTCGACAAGTGGCTCGCGCGCACGCAGCGTCCGTCGACGACCTGGGACGCGGACCCCGAGATCTCGCCGCTGCGCTGAGCGGCGCGCGGCCGGGCTGAGCCATGCCCGTCGCGCCCGGCACGGCGCCGGCCGCTGCACCCGTGCAGCTCGCCGACGTCGCGGTGATCGGCGCCGGACCCGCCGGCCTGATGGCGGCCGAGGCCGCCAGCGGCGCCGGCCTCGCCGTCGACGTTTTCGACGCGATGCCCTCGGCGGCACGCAAGTTCCTGCTCGCCGGCCGCGGCGGGCTCAACCTCACGCACTCGGAGGCGCTCGACGCGTTCCTGTCGCGATACGGAGAGCGCCGCGCGCAACTCGAGCCGATCGTGCGCGAGTTCGACCCCGCCGCGCTGCGCGACTGGGCGGACGGCCTCGGCGTCCACACCTTCGTCGGCTCGTCGGGGCGCGTCTTCCCTGCCGAAATGAAGGCAGCACCGCTGCTTCGCCGCTGGCTGCACCGGCTGCGCGATGCGGGAGTGAGGTTCCACATGCGGCATCGCTGGATCGGCTGGGGCGAGTCGGCCGCGACGATGACCGGCAGCCGCCCCCCGGGCGTCGTTGCCCACGCGCTGGCGATGCGGGCGCCCGACGGCGAGCGGCAGGTGCACGCGCGCGCAGTCGTCCTCGCACTCGGCGGCGCGAGCTGGGCGCGCCTGGGCTCCGACGCGGCCTGGGTGCCGCTGCTCGAGTCGCGCGGCGCGAAGATCGCGCGGCTGCGCCCTGCGAACTGCGGCTTCGACGTCGGCACGCCGCAGGGCGCGGGCTGGTCGGAGCACTTTCGCGAGCGCTTCGCCGGCCATCCGCTGAAGTCGGTCGTCGCCAGCGTCGACGACGCGGCGGGCGCCCCCGCGCCGCGCCAGGGCGAGTGCGTCGTCACGGGCACGGGCGTCGAGGGAAGCCTGGTCTACGCGTTCTCGGCGGCGCTGCGCGATGCGATCGAGGCCCGGGGCTCGGCGACGCTGCGGCTCGACCTCGCTCCGTCGCGCAGCCACGCGCGGCTGGTCGCCGAGCTCGCGCGACCGCGCGCCGGGCGTTCGCTCGCCAACCACCTGCGCGTGCGCGCCGGCATCGAGGGCGTCAAGGCGGGACTGCTGCGCGAGCTGCTCGCGGCCGAAGACTTCGCCGATCCCGAACGGCTCGCGACCGCGATCAAGTCGATGCCGCTTCGGCTCGTGGCCGCGCGGCCGATCGACGAAGCGATCAGCACCGCGGGAGGGGTCGCGTTCGACTCTCTCGACGCGAAGCTGATGCTGCGCGCGCTCCCGGGCGTGTTCTGCGCGGGCGAGATGCTCGACTGGGAGGCACCGACGGGCGGCTACCTGCTGACGGCCTGCTTCGCGACCGGACGCACGGCCGGACGCGCGGCCGCTGCCTGGTGCATCGGCGGCGGCCCGCCTGCCGGGAACTCAGGGTGACTGGAAGCCGCCGCGCCGATACGTGAGCACCAGCGTGTCGCGATGCGCGTCGGGCCCGTCGGGCTGGATCGGCGTCGCCTCGTGCACCACGCGCGCGTCGTCGAGCAGCACGGCGCTCCAGGGCTCGTCCATCACGAAGCGGATGCCGCGCGGGCCGTCGGCCTCGAACACCCGCGACTCGCCGCCGCGAACGTGGTGCCGGGCGACGAGGATCACCGCGACGAAGTCGACCCCGTCGCGGTGGGCGCCCTCGGGCGTCGGCCGGCCGACCCCGTCGGTGGTGTCGATGCGGAACTGGTGCGCCTCGATGAACCAGCGCTCGACCGAGGCGATCCGCGCGAACAGCGTGCCCAGCGCTACGAGCAGGCGGCGCCACCCGGCGTCTTCGACGATCGCGGGCTCGATCGGCTCGAACATCCGCTCGATGCCGCCGTGCAGCGCGTTGTAGTCCAGCGGCTGCCAGTGCGCGCGGTGCGGTGACTGGACGAGCGACCCGCTGGCCGGCTCGTGCACGAAGCAGCCGTGCCGGCGGGCGCGATAGCGGCCGCCGTCCTTCAGGTAGCGATCCGGCGGCAGGCGCTCCCAGCTCGGCCGCCAGCGCTCGAGCGATGCCGAGTCGACGCCGCCCAGCCCGCGCAGTTCGTTCGCCGTCAGGACGACGAAACCCTGCCTCGCGATCGTCGCGGCAGGGTCACGGCCCGATAGCGTCCAGGTCTGGTCCAGCGACATCGTCTCCGGTGCTGCCCGCCACTCCCCTGCCGGGATTTCCGCCATCACGCGCCTCGCGGCGCGCGCCTACCAGCCCGTGCCGCGCCGCTGCGCGCCACCGCCGTGTCCGCTGCGGCCACCGGCGCCCGGTCGGCCGCGACCACCCGCCGCCGACGAAGGCCGACCGCGGTACCCCGGCTTCGCGGCCGGCCGCGGCGCGCGCCGCACCGGCTCGAGGCCCGGAATCACGTCGACCCGGATCGGCTGGCCAGTGTAGCGCTCGATGTCGAGCACGCGGTGCTTCTCGTGATGCCCCATCAGGGTCACCGCGACGCCGCTGCGGCCGGCGCGGCCGGTGCGGCCGATCCGGTGAACGTAGTCTTCGGCCTGGCGCGGCGCGTCGAAGTTGATCACGTGGCTGATGCCGGCGACGTCGATGCCGCGCGCTGCGACGTCGGTCGCGACCAGCACCTGCGTGTGGCCATCGCGCAGCCGCTGAAGCGTGCGCGTGCGCTGCCCCTGCTGCATGTCGCCGTGCAGCGCGGCGACGCTGAACCCGCTGCCGGCGAGCAGGCCGCACAGCTCCTCGGTGGAGCGCTTCGTCGCGGCGAACACGACGCACTGCTGCATCTCCGTATCGCGCAACAGCGCGTCGAGCAGGCGCGTCTTGTGCGCCATGTCGTCGGCGAACAGCAGGATCTGCTCGATGTCGGCCTTGCGCGCGGGCGTCGCCGCGATGTCGATGCGACGGGGGTCGCGCGTCAGGCGGCGCGCGAGCTGCCCCACGACGCCGTCGAGCGTCGCGGAGAACATCAGCGTCTGCCGATCGGCGGGCGTGCGCGCGACGATCGCCTCGATGTCGGCCAGGAAGCCCATGTCGAGCATCCGGTCGGCCTCGTCGAGCACCAGCGTCTCGAGCCGCGAGAAGTCGATGCGGCC
>CALMSQ010000050.1:0-6954 GCA_937872345.1 uncultured Burkholderiales bacterium
TCGGTGGCCACGTTGCCCGTCGCGCCCTTCGCGTACGGGCAGCCCCCGAGACCCGCGATCGACGAGTCGAAGCGGAACACGCCCGATTGCAGGCTCGCGACGACGTTGGCGATGGCCTGGCCGTAGGTGTCGTGGAAGTGGCCGGACAACTGCTCGAGCGGCACTTCGCGCGCCACGGCATCGAAAACGCGTGCCACGTGTGCAGCCGTGCCCACGCCGATGGTGTCGGCGATGCCGATTTCGTCGCAGCCCAGGTCGCGCAGCCGCGCCGACACGTCGACGACCGACGCCACCGGCACCTCGCCCTGGTACGGGCATCCGAAGGCCACCGACACCGCGGCACGCAGCCGCAGCCGATGGGCCTTGGCTGCCTGCGCGACGGGCCGGAATCGCTCGATGCTCTCGGCGATCGAGCAGTTGATGTTGCGCATCGAAAAGGCTTCGCTGGCGGCCGCGAAGATCACGACCTCGTCGGCGCCGGCCGCGAGCGCGGCCTCGAACCCCTTCATGTTCGGCGTGAGCACCGACACGGTAACCCCGGCGGGGCGAGGCAATCGCGCCATCACGTCGGCGGCGTCGGCCATCTGCGGCACCCACTTCGGCGAGACGAACGACGTCGCCTCGAGCTGGCGCACGCCGGCGGCAAGCAGGCGCTCGCACAACTCGACCTTGACGTCGGTGGACACCGGCTGCTTCTCGTTCTGCAGCCCGTCGCGCGGGGCCACCTCGGTGATGAAGGCGCGGCTGGGGAGGTTCATGACGGCTCCTGGTGCGGACCGGGCGCTCGGCCCCGTCGATACGGTCGATTCTACTGGCCCGGCCGGGACGCGCGCCGTCGGGTCGGGGCGCGCCCCGCAGGGCCGGCGCGCGCGTCAGCGGTTCGGGACGAACTCGATCAGCTGCGCGCCCTCGGCCACCTGGTCGCCGACCGCATGGCGGATCGCGGCGACCTCGCCGTCGGCGGGCGCGCTGATCGTGTGCTCCA
The DNA here is from genome assembly GCA_937872345.1 of uncultured Burkholderiales bacterium. GTDB lineage: Bacteria > Pseudomonadota > Gammaproteobacteria > Burkholderiales > Burkholderiaceae_E > Zeimonas. The sequence continues at coordinate 986 of CALMSQ010000050.1, forward strand.
TCTTCATCGCCTCCATCACCAGCAGCGGCTGGCCCCGCGTGACCTTCGCGCCCGCCTGGACCATCAGCGCGATCACCTTGCCGGGCATCGGCGCGGTGAGCCGCGCGTCGTCGGACTCTTCCTCGCCGACGTGCGCGAGCGGCGGTGCGTAGCCGAGCGTCAGGTGGCCGTCGGGCGTGAACAGGTGCAGCGTCTCGCCGTCGAGCACAGCGCTGGCTTCGAAGGCGCGCTCGCCGGCCAGCCCGCGCAGCTTGCGTTCGGCGGGCGACCAGCGCAGGTCGGCGATGCACAGCGCGTCGTCGCCGTCGCGCACGGTCCATCCCCGCGCCGCATACTCGACTTCGACCGGGCAGGGTTCGCCGGCCGCGTCGAACGGCAGCGTGCGGTGCAGCCGGCCCGACGCTCGCCAGCCGTTGCGCAGGTTCCAGGGGTCATGGCGGCCGGCTGCGCGATCGGCGGCGGCGGCTTCGTCGGCCTCGCCGGCCAGCACCGCCGCGGCGGCGATCGCGCGCGGCAGCAGCGGCGGCTTCGCCGCAGCGGGCATCAGCACCGCCTTTTCACGGTCGATGAGTCCGGTGTCGAGATCGGCGCGAGCGAAGGATTCGCATGCGACGAGCCGCGACAGGAAGCCGACGTTGGTCGCCGGGCCGACCACCTCGAACCCGGCCAGCGCCCGGGCCATCCGCGCGAGCGCGTGATCGCGGTCGCGTCCCCAGACGATCAGCTTGGCGATCATCGGGTCGTAGTACGGGGTGATCGCGTCGCCTTCGCGCACGCCGCTGTCGATGCGCACCGCGGCCGGCTCGTCGTGCTCGGCGCCCCCTTCCACCCGGTGGGTGAACGCCGACGCGAGGGGCGTGCGCAGGTGCCGCAGCGTGCCGATCGACGGGAGGAAACCCTTGTCCGGGTTCTCGGCGTAGACGCGTGCCTCGATCGCGTGGCCGCGGATGCGCAGGTCCTGTTGCGTCGCGGGCAGCGGCTGTCCGGCGGCCACCCTCAGCTGCCACTCGACCAGGTCGAAGCCGGTGATCATCTCGGTCACCGGGTGCTCGACCTGCAGCCGCGTGTTCATCTCCATGAAGTAGAAGCGGCCCGACTGCTCGGCGATGAACTCGACGGTGCCTGCGCCGACGTAGCCGACGGCCCGGGCCGCGGCGACCGCCGCATCGCCCATCGCGCTGCGCCGCTCCTCGGTCATGCCGGGCGCGGGCGCCTCCTCGAGCACCTTCTGATGGCGCCGCTGCACCGAGCAGTCGCGCTCGAACAGGTGGACGCAGTGGCCGTGGCTGTCGGCGAACACCTGGATCTCGACGTGCCTGGGGCGGGTGACGTAACGCTCGACGAGCACCGCGTCGTCGCCGAACGCGCTCTTCGCCTCGCGCTTGCACGAGGCGAGCATCGCGTCGAACAGGTCGGCGCGCTCGACGATGCGCATGCCCTTGCCGCCGCCGCCTGCACTGGCCTTGATCAGCACCGGATAACCGATGCGCGCCGCCTCTTGCGCGAGCAGCGCGGGATCCTGGTCCTCGCCGTGGTAGCCGGGCACCAGCGGCACGCCGGCGCGCTCCATCAGCGCCTTGGCCGCCGACTTGCTGCCCATCGCGGCGATCGCGTCGGCCGGCGGGCCGATGAACGCGATGCCGGCATGCGCCGCGGCGCGCGCGAAGTCCTCGTTCTCGGACAGGAAACCGTAGCCGGGGTGAATCGCCTGCGCGCCGGTGCGCCGCGCGATCTCGAGGATCAGGTCGCCGCGAAGGTAGGACTCGCGTGCTGCGGCAGGCCCGAGGCGCCAGGCCTCGTCGCAGGCGGCCACGTGGCGCGCGTTCGCGTCGGCGTCGGAATAGACGGCGACCGTGCGGATGCCGAGCCGGCGCGCGGTGGCGGCCACCCGGCAGGCGATCTCGCCGCGGTTGGCGATCAGGATCTTGCTGAACATCGGGCGTCTCCGGATCGGTCTCGGATCAGGACTGCGACGGCACCCAGGCGGGCCGGCGCTTCTCGAAGAACGCCGCGATGCCTTCCTGTCCCTCGTCGGAGGCGCGCGCCGCCGCGATGCGCGCTGCGGTCTCGGCCGCCAGCGCATCGTCGATCGCCTTGCCGGCGACGTCGCGGATCAGCCGCTTGCCCTCGCCGAGCGCGACCGGGCCGCCCTGCAACAGGTGGCCGAGCATCGCGTTGACGCTCGCGTCGAGCTCCGCGGGCATGCACAGTTCGTGGACGAGCCCGATCCGGTAGGCCTCGGCCGCCTCGAAGAGCTCGGCGGTCAGGAAGTAGCGGCGCGCCGCCTGCTCGCCGATCGCCCGGATCACGTACGGGCTGATCATCGCCGGGATCAGCCCGAGCTTCACCTCGGACAGGCAGAACTTCGCGTCGGTGCTGGCGACCGCGATGTCGCAGGCGGCGACCAGCCCCATCCCGCCGGCGAACGCCGGCCCGTGGACGCGCGCGACGACCGGCTTCGGGTTCTCGTAGATCGTGCGCAGCATCTTCGCCAGCTTCGCGGCGTCGGCGCGGTTCTCCTCGGGCGTGAACTCGCGGGCCCGCTTCATCCAGCCCAGGTCGCCGCCCGCGCAGAACGCGCTGCCGTGGCCGGCGAGCACGATCGCGCGGACCTCGTCGTCGTCGCCGGCGCGCTCGAATGCGTCGGTGAGTTCGGCGATGACGACGTCGTTCATCGCATTGCGCAGTTCGGGCCGGTTCAGCCAGATCAGGGCGACGCCCTGGTTCAGTTGCGTCTGCAGGGTTTCGTAGCTCACTTCGCGATCCTTCGTCTACATGCGGAACACGCCGAAGCGCGCTTCCGGAATCGGTGCGTTCAGCGCCGCCGACAGGCCCAGCCCGAGCACCATCCGGGTGTCGGCCGGGTCGATGATCCCGTCGTCCCAGAGCCGGGCGCTGGCGTAGTACGGGTGGCCCTGGCGCTCGTACTGCTCGCGGATCGGGGCCTTGAACGCTTCCTCGTCGTCGGCGCTCCACGCCTGGCCGCGCGCCTCGAAGCCGTCGCGCCGCACGGTGGCGAGCACCGAGGCCGCCTGCTCGCCGCCCATCACGCTGATTCGCGCGTTCGGCCACATCCAGAGGAAGCGCGGCGAATAGGCGCGGCCGCACATCCCGTAGTTGCCTGCGCCGAACGAGCCGCCGATGATCAGCGTGAGCTTGGGGACCTGCGCGCAGGCGACGGCCGTGACCATCTTGGCCCCGGCGCGCGCGATGCCCTCGTTCTCGTACTTGCGGCCGACCATGAAGCCGGTGATGTTCTGCAGGAACAGCAGCGGGATCTTTCGCTGCGCGCACAGCTCGACGAAGTGCGCGCCCTTGTTGGCCGACTCGGAGAACAGGATGCCGTTGTTGGCCACGATGCCCAGCGGCATCCCGTAGAGCCGCGCGAAGCCGGTCACCAGCGTCGTGCCGTAGCGCGCCTTGAACTCGTCGAACGCCGAGTCGTCGACGAAGCGTGCGATCACCTCGCGCACGTCGTAGGGCTTGCGGGGGTCGGCCGGGATCACGCCGTACAGCTCGTCGGCGGCGTAGCGCGGCTCGACCGGGTCGACGACGTCGAGCTGCTGCGGCTTGCGCCGGTTCAGGTTGCCGACGATGCGGCGCGCGATCGCCAGCGCGTGCGCGTCGTCGTTGGCCAGGTGGTCGGCCACGCCGGAGAGCCGCGTGTGCACGTCGCCGCCGCCGAGGTCCTCGGCGCTGACCACCTCGCCGATCGCCGCCTTCACCAGTGGCGGGCCGCCGAGGAAGATCGTTCCCTGGTTGCGCACGATCACCGCTTCGTCGCTCATCGCCGGCACGTAGGCGCCGCCCGCGGTGCACGAGCCCATCACGACGGCGATCTGCGGGATGCCCATCGCCGACATCGTCGCCTGGTTGTAGAAGATGCGGCCGAAGTGCTCGCGATCCGGGAAGACCTCGTCCTGCGTCGGCAGGTTCGCGCCGCCCGAGTCGACCAGGTAGATGCAGGGCAGCCGGTTCTCGCGGGCGATCTCCTGCGCGCGCAGGTGCTTCTTGACGGTGAGCGGGAAGTACGAGCCACCCTTGACCGTGGCGTCATTGCACACGATCACGCATTCGATGCCGGCCACCCGGCCGATGCCGGTGATGACGCCGGCGCACGGCGCCTCGTCGTCGTACAGGCCCATCGCCGCCAGCTGCGAGAGCTCGAGGAACGGCGTGCCCGGGTCGAGCAACATCTGCACTCGCTCGCGCGGCGGCAGCTTGCCGCGGGCGACGTGCTTCGCGCGCGCCGCCTCGCCGCCTCCCTGCGCGACTTGCCCCACCTTCTCGTGAAGGTCGCCGACCAGCAGCCGCATGGCCTGCGCGTTGGCCTGGAACTGCGGATCGCGCGGATCGAGCCTGCTTTCGATTCTGTTCAATCGCGTCTCCCTTCGTTGGCGCCGACCGCCCGGCGCGCGGACCCGGTGTCCGCGGCGCCTACGCACTGCATCGCCAGCTGCGTGTATTGCTCGACCAGCTCGCGCCTGCCGAGTCGGCCGCCCTCCCGGTACCAGCTGCCGACCCCGGTGAGCATCGCCAGCACGGCAAAGGTCGCGATGCGCGGATCCGGCACGTGGAACGCTCCCGCTTCGGTGCCCGCGCGAAGGATGTCCGTGAGGATATCCTCGTAGCGCCGGCGCAGCGCGACGACCCTGCGGCGGTCGGCGGGTGCGAGGCTGCGCAGCTCCATGTTGGCGACGAACACCTCGCGGCGGCGCAGCGTGTGCAGGCGCACGTGGAAGTCGACGAAGGCGCGCAGCAACGCGACGGGGTCGTCGGTTGCGGGCCGCCCGGCCTCCCACTGGCCGAGCAGGAACTGGAGGTGCTCGACCAGCAGGTCGACCAGCATCCGGGCCTTGCTTGGGAAATAGCGGTAGATCGAGCCCGGCTGCACGCCGACCCGACCCGCGAGCTCGCGCAGCGTCATCGCCTCGAAGCCGCGCTCGGCTATCAGCGAGATCGCCGCCTGGCGGATCGCGTCCTCGGTGCGGGCGCCGTCGGAGCCGACGGTACGGGCCATGGTCGATGTTCGTGGGCGTGGGCGAGAGGCCGCAGCATAGCAGATTAATTGAACGCACGACCGATTAACTTCGGCTGCAGGCCGGCGCGCGCAGGTACCATGCCCGGATGCGAGCATTCATGCGGGTTCTCGGCGCGGCTTGCCTGGCTGCCTCGACCGCGGTCGCGCAGGCGGGCTCCGGGGTTCCGGCGCTTCCGGGCGAGCGGCCGGCCGTGCCCGACGGCGGATACGACGCGCTCGTGGTTGCAGCGGCTGCGCGTGCCGGCCCGTCGCCATTGCCGTCGCCCGGCGCGCCGGCCTCCTCCTGCGAAGCGGCGCTGCGGCTGCCGTGGGGCCCGATCCGGAGCTGCCGCACCGCGATCGTGGCCGGCAGCGTCGCCGCGAGTGCTGCCGTGAGCGTCGCGGCCTGGTGGAGCCAGGGCTTCACGTCGAACTTCAGCGTCGCCAGCGAGGGCTGGTTCGGCAAGGACACGTACGCCGGCGGCATCGACAAGCTCGGCCACGCTTTTTCGTTCTACCTCGCCACGCGGCTGGGCACCCGGGCGCTGGGCTGGGCGCAGGTGCCGCAACAGGAGGCGGTGCGGATGGCGGCCGGCGTCGCGTTCGGCTTCGGGCTCGGCGTCGAGATCCTCGACGGACTGTCGCGCTCGGGGCAATACGGCTTCAGCTGGCAGGACCTGGCGATGAACACGCTCGGCATCGGGCTCGGCGCGGCGATGGAGTCGTACCCGGCGATCGACCGCTACTTCGCGTTCCGCTGGATGTACTCGCCGGCAGGCCGCAAGGACAGCTGGTACGACCACCACACGTACCTGCTCGCGCTGCGCCTGTCGGGCTTCGACGCCATCGGGCCGGACAACCCGCTGCGCTACGTCGAGCTGGTGGCGGGATACGGCGCGAAGGGCTTCAGGAGCGACTTCGACTACAGCCAGGAGGACCTGCGCCGGCG
>CALMSQ010000051.1:0-2794 GCA_937872345.1 uncultured Burkholderiales bacterium
CCGCGCAGGAGTGGCTGCGGGTGCCGGCTTCGCTGATCGAGCGCCTGCTCGCGTTCGCCAACGAGGCATCGATCCTGCTGTCGCAGGCCCAGGAGCAGGCGGTCGAAGTCGATCGGGTGCGCGCGACCTTGCGCAGCGGTACCGACCAGCTGCAGGACCTCGCCGGCGAACTCGAGCGGCTGGTCGACGTGCGCGGCACGGCCCTGAGCGAGCGACGCGCGCGCGAGGACTTCGACGCGCTCGAGCTCGACGAGTACAACGACCTGCACACCGTGTCGCGACGCATCGCCGAGTCGGGCGCCGACGGGCGGCTGATCGAGCAGCAGCTCGGCGGCAACGTGGCGGCGCTGCGCGACTCGCTGTCGCAGCTCGAGCGCATCCAGGTCGACTTGCGCGAGGCAGCGCTGCAGACGCGCACCGTGCGTGTCGATTCGGTGGTCCCGCGCTGGCGGCGCACCGTGCGGCAGGCGGCGCGGATGGCCGGCCACGACGTGAGTCTGCAGGTCGACGGCGAGGCGACCGAGATCGACGCACAGTTGCTGCAGTCGCTGGTCGAGCCGATCGCCCACCTGCTGCGCAACGCCGTCGACCACGGGATCGAGCCGCCTGCCCAGCGGCAGGCGCTCGGCAAACCTCCGGCGGGCCGCATCGTGCTCGCGTTCGCGCGCGACGGCGCGGACCTGGTCGTCGAATGCAGCGACGACGGTCGCGGCCTCGATCCGCAGGCGGTGCGCGATCGCGCGACCGCGCTGGGACTGCTCGAGGCCGGCGAACCCTGCGAGGACGCGGCGCTCGCGCGCTTCGTGCTGATCCCCGGCTTCTCGACGCGTACGCGCGCAACCCAGTTGTCCGGCCGCGGCATCGGCCTGGACGTCGTCAACCAGGCGGTGCGGGAGCAGCGCGGTTCGCTCGACATCGCCTCGATGCCGGGGCAGGGTATGCAGGTGCGACTGCGCGTGCCGGTGCGGCTGGCGGCGGTGCCGGTGATCGTCGTGCGTTCGCCGTCGCACGTGCTGGCCCTCGAAGTGCGCGACGTCGAGCAGATCCTGACCGCCGACCGGATCTTCGACGATGCCGACGGCGTGCGCCGGTTCCACGGCACGGCCGGCCCGATCCGGCTGGTCAGGCTCGAGGACGCGCTGGGCCTGCCCGTCGACGCGTTCGCGCCGCCGCCCGGCGTCGAGCCGGCAGCGCCGGCGGTGCTGCAGGTGCGGATGGCGGGCGGCGAGCGGGTGGCGGTGCTGGTCGCCGAGGCCGGGCAGACGCGCAACGTCGTGGTTCGGCCGCTGGCGTCGTTCGTGCCGCCGATTCCGGGCGTCGACGGCGCGGCCGTGCTCGGCGACGGCGCGGTCGCGCCGGTCATCGACCTGCCGCAGCTTCTCGCCGCGCGGCAGGACGCTCATGCGGCGCCTGCACTGGACGCCGCGCGCCGCGCCGCGCCGGTGTGCCTGGTCGTCGACGATTCGGTGAGCGTGCGCAGGACGATGGAGCTGTTCGCCCGCGACCTCGGCTACGAGGTCGACAGCGCCGCCGACGGCATCGACGCGCTCGAGCGGGTCGCGCGCCGCGTGCCCGCCCTGGTGCTCGTGGACCTCGAGATGCCGAGGATGAACGGCGTGGAGTTCGTGCGCGCCTTGCGCGAGCGGCCGGACACCCGCGCAGTTCCGGTCATCATGATCACTTCGCGCTCGTCGGAGAAGCACCGGCGGCTCGCCCTCGACGCCGGCGTCGACGTCTTCCTGACCAAGCCGTACACGGAAGACGCGCTCGCCGGCCACATCGCGCAACTCGTGCACCGCCGCTGACGCGGCCGGCTGCAGGCTGGCCGCCGCAAGGGGCCCGGGGGCGAGGCGCCGCGCAGCGGCGCTCGCGTGCACCGGGGCCGTTCCGGCGGCCGCCCTTGTCCCGCGCAGCGACGTTGGGATAGCATCGACGCGTGCACCCCGGCCGTCGGGGCCGGACAACGGGTGCGCAGGAGGGGACATGCAGGTCAGCGAAGTGCTTCGGGTGAAGGGCAGCACGCTGTTCACCGTCAACCCGGAAATGATGCTGTCCGACTGCGTGATCACGATGGCCGATCACGACATCGGCTCGCTGGTCGTGATGGACCGCGGACGCCTGGCCGGCATGCTCACGTTCCGGGAGATCCTGCGCGTGCTGGCGCGTCGCCAGCTCGAGCACCGGGCGGGTCCCACAGGGCCGGTCGCCGAGACGGTCGTGCGCGACGTGATGAACACCGATCCGTTCGTCGTGTCGCCCGACATGGACGTCAACGAGCTGCGCCGCGTGATGCTCGAGACGCGGCAGCGCTACCTGCCGGTGATGGACGGACAGACGCTGCTCGGCGTCATTTCGTTCCACGACGTGGCGCGTGCGGTGCTCGAGGAGCAGAGCTTCGAGAACCGGATGCTCAAGGCCTACATCCGCGACTGGCCCGCCGAAGGCTGAACGGTGAGCGCAACCGGATTCGATAGAATCCGCGCATGCGCATCCTGATCAGCAACGACGACGGCTATTTCTCCCCGGGCATCCAGGCGCTGGCCGAGGTCGCGCGCGAGTTCGGCGACGTCACCGTCATCGCGCCCGAGCGCGATCGCAGCGGCGCCTCGAACTCGCTGACGCTCGATCGGCCGCTGTCGGTGCGCGTCGCCGCCAGCGGCTTCCTCTACCTGAACGGCACGCCGACCGACTGCGTGCACATTGCGGTGACGGGCCTGCTCGACCACAAGCCGGACCTGGTGCTCTCGGGCATCAACGACGGCGCGAACATGGGCGACGACACGATCTACTCGGG
>CALMSQ010000052.1:0-4135 GCA_937872345.1 uncultured Burkholderiales bacterium
GCCGATTCGTCGCGGCGCAGCTGGCCCAGCCCGTGCTCGGCCGAGATCGAGCCGCCGAACGCGTGCACCGAGTCGTGCGTCACGCGGTTGATCGCGGGTTGCAGCGCGAGGAACTCCGCCTCGTGCTCCGGGCCGCAGCGATCGACCGGCGGTGACACGTTGTAGTGCAGGTTGCCGTCTCCGAGGTGCCCGAAGACGACCAGCCGGATGCCGGGGAAGCGCTGCGCGAGCTCGGCGTTGGTGCGCTCGACGAAGTCGCCGATCGACGAGATCGGCACCGACACGTCGTGCTTGATGTTCTTGCCGGTGGCCGACTGCGCCTCGGAGATCAATTCGCGCAACGCCCACAGCGCGCGGCTCTGCGCGCCCGAGGTCGCAACGACCGCGTCGCGCACGATGCCGGTGTCGAGCGCGCGCTCCATCAGCGCCTCGAACGCGGCCGTGGCGTGCGCCTCGCCCTCGCTGTCGGAGGTCTCGAGCAGCACGTAATACGGACTCGGCTGCGCGAACGGGCGGCGATGGTCGGGGAAGTGCTTCGCGACGAGTTCGAGGCACAGGTCGGAGATCAGCTCGAACGCCGTCAGCGACGAGCCGAGTGCCGATTGCGCCTGCTCGAGCAGCCGCAGGGCCGCGTGCGGATCGTCGAGCGCGGCCATCGCGGTGACCTGCGCGGCCGGCAGCGGGTAAAGCTTCAGCGTCGCCGCGGTGATCACGCCCAGCGTGCCCTCCGACCCGACGAACAGGTCGCGCAGGTCGTAGCCGGTGTTGTCCTTGCGCAGGCCGCGCAGCCCGTGCCAGGTCTCGCCGTCGGCGGTCACGACCTCCAGGCCCAGGCACAGCTCGCGCGCATTGCCGTAGCGCAGCACCGCGACGCCGCCGGCGTTGGTGGACAGGTTGCCTCCGATCGTGCACGAGCCTTCGGAAGGAAGGCTGAGCGGGAACAGTCGGCCGGCCGCCTGCGCGGCGGCGCGTACCTCGGCCAGCGTGCAGCCGGCCTCGACGGTGATCGAGTTGTTGACGGTGTCGATTGCGCGCACGCGCTTCAGGCGCGCGAGCGACAGCACCACCGAGCGGCCGCTGTCGTCGGGCGTCGCTGCGCCCGACATGCCGGTGTTGCCGCCCTGCGGGACGACGGCGACGCGATGCGCGGCGCACCAGCGCACCACCGCCGCGACGCCTTCGACCGTATCGGGGATCGCCGCGGCGATCGCGCGGCCGAAGTAGCGCCGGCGCCAGTCGACCAGGAACGGCTCGAGGTCTCGCGGGTCGGTGATCAGCCGGCCGGCAAAAGCGCCGCGCAGCGAGTCGATCGGGGGGAGGGCGGGCAGGTCCATTCGCGCGCGGGTGGCGGCGCTATCCGCGCATGCCCGGCAGCATGCCTCGCATGCCGCGCATCATCTTCGCCAGGCCGCCCTTCTGCATCTTCTTCATCATCGACTGCATCTGGTCGAACTGCGACAGGAGCCGGTTGACCTCCTGCACCGGCACGCCGGCGCCCGCGGCGATGCGGCGCTTGCGGCTGGCCTTGATCAGCTCGGGCTTCGCGCGCTCGGCACGCGTCATCGACTGGATGATCGCCTGCATGCGCCGCATCTGCCGCTCGGCCTGCGACATGTCGGCGCCGGCCGCCGCCTGCTGCAGTTGCGACGGCAGCTTGTCGAGCAGCGACGACAGGCCGCCCATCCGGTTCATCTGGCCGAGTTGCGCGGCGAAGTCGTTCAGGTCGAAGCGGTTGCCGGCCTTGAGCTTGTCGGCCAGCGCCCTGGCGGTCTTCTCGTCGACGGCCTTGTGCGCTTCCTCGACCAGCGACACGATGTCGCCCATGCCGAGGATGCGGTTGGCCATGCGCTCGGGGTGAAAGCCCTCGAGCCCGGACAGCTTCTCGCCGACGCCGACGAACTTGATCGGCGCACCGGTGACCGCTTTCACCGACAGCGCGGCGCCACCGCGCGCGTCGCCGTCGAGCTTGGTCAGCACGACGCCGGTGAGCGGCAGCGTCTCCTTGAACGCCTTCGCGGTGTTGACCGCGTCCTGGCCCTGCATTGCGTCGACGACGAACAGGGTCTCGACCGGCCGCAGCTGCGCATGCAGCGCCGCGATCTCGCGCATCATCTCGTCGTCGATCGCCAGGCGGCCGGCAGTGTCGACGAGCAGCACGTCGTGGTAATGCGTTCGGGCCCACTGCACGGCCGCCGCTGCGATGTCGGCGGGCTTCTGGTCGGGGGTGGACGCGAAGAAGTCGGCGCCGGCCTGCGCCGCGACGGTGCGCAGCTGCTCGATCGCGGCCGGTCGATAGACGTCGCACGAGACGGTGAGCACCTTCTTTTTCTTCGTCTCGCGCAGCCACTTCGCGAGCTTGCCGACGGTGGTCGTCTTGCCGGCGCCCTGAAGGCCGGCCATCAGCACGATCGCCGGCGGCTGGGTGGCGAGGTCGAGCTCGGCCGTCTTGCCGCCCATCAACTCGGTGAGCTCGCGGTGCACCACGCCCACCAACGCCTGGCCCGGGGTCAGGCTGCCGACCACGTCCTGGCCGAGCGCCTTCTCGCGCACCCGGGCGACGAAGTCGCGCACGACCGGCAGCGCGACGTCGGCCTCGAGGAGGGCGACGCGGATCTCGCGCAGCATCTCCTGCGTGTTGGCTTCGGTCAGCCGGGCCTCGCCGCGCATCGTCTTGACGACGCGGCTCAGGCGTTGCGACAGGTTCTCGAGCATGGCCTTGGAGTAAACTGGATCAGTGCAGATTCTACTGGTTATCGTTCACCTGCTCGCCGCGCTGGCCTACCTGGTCGCGTGGCGGATGCCGGCCCGATATGCGGGTGCGCTGATGCTGGTGGGCCTGGCGCTGCACGCCGGAGCGCTGTACGCGGCGATCTTCGGCGAGGCCGGCTGGCGCTTCGGCTTCGCGCCGATCCTGTCGGCCACGCTGTGGATCGGCGTCGCGGTGCTCTGGATCGAAGGCCTGTCGGTGCGCGTCGAGGCACTGCGCAGCGTCGTCCTGCCGGTGGCGGCGCTGTCGGTGCCGTTGCCGCTGCTGTTTCCGGGCCTCGACCTCAGCGCGCAGGCGACGCGGCCGCTGTTCCTGCCGCACCTGCTGATCGGCACGCTCGCCTATGGCGTGCTGGCGATGGCGGCGCTGCACGCGCTGCTGATGACGGCGGCCGAGCGCGCGCTGCACGGCGGCGCCGACGGCGCCGGCGCGCGAAGCATGTCGCCGTTCGCGCGCTTCCTCGAAGACCTGCCGCCGCTGCTGGTGCTCGAGCGCATCCTGTTCCGCTTCATCGGGCTGGGCTTCGTGCTGCTCACGCTCACCGCCTTCAGCGGCGTGCTGTTCTCCGAGGAAATCTTCGGGCAGCCGATGCGCCTGGACCACAAGACCGTGTTCACGCTGGTCGCCTGGGCGGTGTTCGGCGTGCTGCTGCTCGGCCGCTGGCTGTGGGGCTGGCGCGGGCGCACCGCGCTGCGGCTCACGTTCGGCGGGTTCGTGCTGCTGCTGCTCGCCTACGTCGGCAGCCGCCTCGTGCTCGAAGTGATCCTGCATCGCCGCTGATGGGAAAGTTCCTGTCCTGGGTGGTGCTGATCGCGCTGGGCTACCTGGCGTTCAGGCTGGTCGCGATCAGCCAGCGCAAGCGCGACGCGGCGCGGCGCGCGGCCGACGCGCGGCACGAGCAAGCGGGTGCCGGCGCGAGCGCCGCCGGCAAGGTCACCGGCGAGATGATGGTGCAGTGCGCGCACTGCGGGGTGTTCCTCCCTGCTTCCGACGCTTTCGTCGACGGCGATCGCAGCTACTGCGACCGCGCGCACCGCGACGCCGACCGGGCCGAGCAGCGCCGCGCATGACGAGCGGCCGCGCCCCGGCATCGGTCCCGGAGCTCGCGGCGCTACCCGCCGATTCCTACCGGGCCGCCCTGCGCTGGCTGGCGGCCAGCCGGGTCGCGGTCGCGCTGGTGCTGCTGGCGCTGGTGCCGCTGCAGGGCGCCGGCCGGTTCGCGTCCGAGCTCGCCGATCCGGCGCTGTTCGAGCGCGTCGCGGTCGTGTACCTGCTCGCGGCGATCCTCTACCTGTCGACGCTGCACCGGTTCTACGCCCGATTCAATTCGGTGCTGGTCGTGCACGCCCTGACCGACCTGGTCGCGCT